>NZ_JAEHNT010000053.1:0-60066 GCF_016742815.1 Lactobacillus sp. A27 | reverse complement strand
ATATTTGCTTATACCTAAAATATTACTTTAAACTATAATTATTACCAATCATTAAACTAATTATTACAAAAAGGAATGATTTAATGGCTAATTGGCGTACACTATTTCCAGCTCGAATTTTAAGTCGCGGCGAAATATACTATGACAATCTAATGATCAAGTCTTTTGATCTTGCACAAGATAACGAACATTTTGCTGCAACGATTCAAGGTGGAGTAGGCCAGTATTATAGCGTTTCAGGTCGACTTCGTTTAGACGGTCGTGCTTCTGAATTAAAGTGCAATTGTCCATGGGCTAAGAAGGGCCATCGTTGTAAACATGAAGTAGCGGCACTTCTAGCAACAGAAAATGAACAAAAAGCAAATAAAAAATATTCTACAACTCAAGGGACTCATTTTAGTGATTTACTTTCTGAAGACATAAAAGAAAGTATTATTAAAGCCCAGCCCGCAGTTAATCCACTAGACATTATTGGAGATAAACTCTGTAATAAGCAAGACTATCAAACTGCTATGCAACTAAAGCAGAATTTAATAGAAATTAGTTGTGATCATTTAGATAATAAAATGCGTTCTTATGAATATATTTGGCATTTAGAGCAGTACGATGGCAGCTGGGTAACATTGGATGTCCAATTTACACGTTGGCAAATCATTGCAATTGATTTTAATGCTTTTCATAAGCTTTATGTAAATCAAGAGGTAATCAATGCTTTGACTTGGCTTAAATTTATTCCTGAATACCTTAAAGATGATCCTTTTGATATAACTAATGATGCTGCATTACAGCTTCTTTCACTATATTCCACTAAGCCTAAGGAAGATAATGATCCAATAGTTTTAAGGGCTCAAACCAACAATTATGGCTCTATGCTTAGTATTCAATTTAAATTGGGTAAAGGAAAACATCTTTATCAGCTTAAGGATCTGAATCATTTAATCGATATGGTTCATGATCAACAACCGATAAAATTGGGCAAATTTTTCAACGAAGTAATTGATCCCGAAAAAATGGATACTAGTAGCAAGCGGTGGCTAGATTTTATTAAGAAGATTGTCGATGCTCGCAACTTAAATAAATGGGGATATTCTACCGAGACTCTTGATCGCATCGATGTCAGCGATTCAATTGCTGATGAAGTAAATGATTTATTGTACCAGGGATCAAAGCTATATTCTGGGACTCGTCTTGTAGGTTATACTACCGATAAACTGACAGCTAATATCCAAATTGAAGAAGAAAATGGCAGTGCTCATATTCTAGTAGAAGATTTTCCGACCTCAACACTAATAACGGGAAATGACAATTTTTATGGTTATTACAAAGGCGTATGGATTAAATATGAGGGCCTCACTCCTAAGTATTTAGCTCAGTTAGGCTTGCATCCCGGTGAAGAATTACGTTTTAGCAAGAAAAACGTTACTGAATTTACACGAAAAGTTTTGCCTAAATTAGAGCAATCTGATTATCTAGAGATATCTGGCGCTAATAAATTACGAGCTATTTTGCCACCTGAAGCAAATTTTACATTTAAATTCGACTATCAAGATAATAATGCCCTGTGCCAAGCCCTTGTTCAATATGGCAAAAATACATACTTACTAAATCGCAATTTTTCTCAAACTGAGCGCCGTGAAGCTAAAAGAGAAAATGAAATTGAACAACTAGTTAAACAATATTTTTCTGATTTCAAGAATAATGAATATCTGTTGTCTAATGATGATTTAGATCGCTTAGGCGAATTTCTTGATCATGGAATTGCCAAATTTAAAGAAATTGGCGAGGTGCAAATTACGCCAACGTTTAGATCTCTCCTAAAAAGTACCAATACCAAGATGGAATTAGGTGTGAGCGTTAACTTGACCAATGAACTAATTGATGTAGATATCTCCAGTCAAAAAATGAGTTGGGAAGATATTCAAGCTGCACTTAAAGCATATCAAGAAAAGCGGCGCTATTTTGTTTTATCTAATGGTCTACTTCAGCATACCCAGCAACCAACTATTGAGCAATTAGCTCAAACACTGCACGATTTAGATATCAGCTTTACAGATTTTATCCATGGAAAATTACAATTACCTGCTTATCGTGCCTTTTACTTTGCCAAAGAAATGCAAAAAGCTAATTCTTTACATTTCTCCAGTAATGAAGCTTTTAATCAATTAATTAATGATTTAAACAAAAACCAAGTAAAACCAAGTAAGCTGCCTACTAAGCTAAAAAGTGTCTTACGTCCTTATCAAAAAGAAGGATTTAATTGGCTTAGTACATTAGTTAATTATAATTTTGGAGGAATTCTAGCCGATGAAATGGGCTTAGGTAAAACTCTACAGGTAATTGCTTTATTATTAACTAGGAAAAAGAAAAATAGCACTAGTTTAGTAGTAGCACCAACATCGGTTATCTATAACTGGCAGAATGAAGCACAAAAATTTGCGCCTGAATTAAAAACTGCTGTACTAGGCGGAACTAAAAAAGAGCGAGCATTAATTCTCTCTAACGCTAATAATTACGATTTATTGATTACCTCATATCAATCTTTAAATCGTGACTTGGAATCTTATCAGGGACTTGTTTTCGATATTCAAATTCTTGACGAAGCACAAAATATCAAAAACCACCAATCAATTACAGCTCAATCAGCTAAAGTTATTAAGGCTCATCATAAGCTTGCCTTAACAGGTACACCAATCGAAAACAAATTAAGTGAATTATGGAGCATCTTTGATTATTTAATGCCTAATTTTTTAGGATCATATCTAAACTTTAAGAAGAAGTTTGAGATACCAATAATTAAAGAAGAAGACGAAAATGCCGAAAATCAATTAGTTGAAATGGTAACGCCATTTATTCTGCGCAGGCTAAAAAAGGATGTTTTAAACGATTTACCTGCAAAAGACGAAGAGATCGTTTACGTTACTATGGGTACTAAGCAAGCTGAACTTTATAAACTACAAACGCAAAAGTTAATAGCCGAATTAGCTCGTCAGGGGGATGCAGAATTCAAGCGTGCTCATTTTAAAATCTTTGCGCAAATTACTAAATTACGTGAAATTTGTTGTGATCCGCATTTATTGTATGAGAATTATCATGGTAACTCTGGCAAATTGATTATGACTATTAAGCTAATCAAAGCAAATATAGAAAATGGACATAAAATTCTCTTATTTTCACAGTTCACTTCAATGCTAGAGATAATTCAAAACAAGTTAGCTAAACTAAAGATTCCTATTTTTGTAATTACAGGAGTAACTGCTAAGAAAGAACGTCAGGAAAAAATTCGTCAGTTTAACACATTAGATAAACCTGGCATCTTTTTAATCTCTCTTAAAGCAGGGGGAACTGGCATTAATTTAACTAGTGCTGATGTAGTTATTCACTATGATCCGTGGTGGAATTTAGCTGCGGAAAATCAGGCAAGTGATCGTGCTCACCGTATGGGACAAAAACACACAGTTAAAATTTATAAAATGGTTACCCGTGACAGTATTGAAGAAAAAATTATTTCGTTACAACATAAAAAAGCAGACTTAGCCAAGATAATTTTAGATAATCATGATGTCGCACAAGCTACAATGAGTAAAGAAAATTTATTAAAGATTCTAAAATGATTTTGCACTTGCGAACTATTGTTTGCATAGGTATAATAAAAAACTAAATATAAAACCAACAAGTTATATACTTGCTGGTTTTATATTTAGTTTAATTTAGTGATGTTTTTTATAATACCAATAATATAATCCGAATGGCACCATATTTTCTTGGTGATGCTTTAGACGAATTATATTGCTTCGATGGCTCCAGTAGATTAAGACTACGAGCAGTCCACTGATAATGCTTAAGGCAAGATCGTGGAAGAACAATGAAGCTATAAAAATCAAAACTACTGAAATTAGGCTAGTTAATGAAACCATACTTGTAATAAACAAGATTGGGAAAAAGATGACTGCACAAATTAAAAAGAAGTGGACATTATAGCCTAATAAGAAACCGGCTGATGTAGCAACGGCTTTCCCACCTTTGAATTTTAAAAAGATTGGGAAGGCATGCCCTAAAATTGCAGCTAGGCCAAAAATCAGGCTAAGATAATGAGGTCCTAGATGAAATAGAACTGGTAATAATGTAGCTATGGTTCCCTTGAAAAAATCTACCAAGAAAACAATAATTCCAGCTAATGGACCTAATACTCTAAAAGTATTAGTAGTACCTATATTACCAGAGCCATATTTTCTTATATCTTTGTGAAAGAAGATTTTTCCCACTAATACACCCGTCGGAAAAGATCCGATCAAGTATGCTAAAATAAACAACGATGCAAATTTTAATGCAAACATATTCAACAACTCCTATTAATCTATCGCTATTTTAGCAAAGATTATTCCTTAAATATACGGTGTTGGTGAATTATTGAGTAAATGGGGGATTTTTTAGTGGCAAAAGCTAATACTTATGATGATTCTTCAATTCAAATATTACATGGACTAGAAGCTGTTCGTAAACGACCAGGTATGTATATTGGTTCAACAGATATACATGGTCTTAATCAACTAGTTTACGAAATAGTCGATAACTCTGTTGACGAAGCCATGGCCGGCTTTGGTAAAGAAATTGATGTAACTATCCATAAAGATAATAGTGTAACTGTAAGAGACTTTGGACGTGGGATGCCTACAGGAATGCATAAGTCAGGAAAGCCAACTATTGAAGTTATTCTGACTGTACTCCATGCAGGTGGTAAATTTACTGAACAAAACTATAAAACATCAGGTGGACTTCATGGTGTAGGTTCATCCGTAGTAAATGCACTTTCAAGTTATATGAAAGTACGTGTTGTTCGAGATGGAAAGGCATACGAAGAAGAGTTTGAAAAGGGTGGACATCCTATTGGAACTCTTAAGTGTTTAGGCAAAACTAAAGATCCTACTGGTACTACAATTACTTTTAAACCAGATGCTATGATCTTTTCAACAACTAAGTATAAGTATGAGACTATTCAGGAACGTATTCGTGAGTCTGCCTTTTTGCTTAAAGGTGTTAAGTTTGTTTTAACTGATGAGCGAGAACCTGAACATCATGATGTATTTCAATATGATGATGGAATTAAATCTTTTGTTTCTTATCTAAATGAAGGTAAGGGAACTATTAGTGATGTTTTCTATTTTGAAGGAAAACAAGATGGCATGGAAATTGAATTTTCCGGTCAATATAGTGATGGATATTCAGAAAATTTAGTATCTTTTGTTAATAATGTTCGTACTGGTGATGGTGGTACTCATGAATCTGGTGCTCGCAGCGGATTTACACGTGCTTTCAACGATTATGCTAAAAAGCAGGGACTACTTGGTAAAAAAGATAAAAATATCGATGGTTCAGATTATCGAGAAGGTTTAAGCGCTGTTTTATCAGTGAAAATTCCAGAAGAATTACTTGAATTTGAAGGTCAAACTAAAGGTAAATTAGGTACCCCACAAGCACGTTCAGCAGTTGATTCACTCGTCTACGAAAAGATGTCTTATTATTTGATGGAAAATGGTGAATTAGCTCAAGAATTGGTGAAGAAGGCACAACGAGCTAGGGATGCACGTGAAGCTGCTAAAAAGGCTAGAGACGAAAGCAGAAACGGCAAGAAAAGACGCAAAAAAGAAGTTCTTTCTGGTAAGCTTACCCCTGCTCAATCACGTAATCCTAAAAAGAATGAATTATTCTTAGTCGAAGGTGACTCTGCCGGTGGTTCAGCAAAACAAGGCCGTGACAGACGCTTCCAAGCAATTTTGCCTTTACGTGGTAAAGTTTTAAATACTCAAAAAGCTAAATTACAAGATATCTTTAAAAACGAAGAAATCAACACTATGATTTATACCATTGGTGCAGGTGTAGGTGCTGAATTTGATGTTGATGATTCAAATTATGACAAAGTTATTATCATGACTGACGCCGATGACGACGGTGCTCATATTCAGATTTTGCTTTTAACCTTTTTCTACCGCTATATGCGTCCAATGATTGAAAAGGGAAAGGTATATATTGCTCTTCCACCTCTTTATCGTTTACAAAAGGGACGTGGCAAGAAAGCAGAAATTCAGTATGCCTGGACAGATGAAGAGCTTGCTGAAGATGAAAAGACTATGAAACGTGGCTATTCATTACAGCGTTTCAAAGGATTGGGTGAAATGAATGCTGAACAACTTTGGCAAACAACCATGAATCCTGAATCCAGAATGCTAATTCGAGTAAAAATTGATGATGCTGCTCTTGCTGAACGACGAGTAACTACCTTAATGGGTGATAAAGTCGCTGCTAGAAGAAAATGGATTGAAGAAAACGTTAAATTTAGAATGGGCGAAGATAGCTCAATCTTAGAATCAGAAGATGATTAAAGAAGGTTTTTAATTAATGACCACAAAAGAACGAATTCGTGAAATGCCGCTTGAACAAGTTATGGGCGAGCGTTTTGGGCGATATTCCAAATATATTATTCAAGAACGGGCTTTACCTGACATTCGTGATGGATTAAAGCCTGTTCAGCGACGCATTCTTTATGCAATGTATCAAGATGGAAATACCTATGATAAGCCATTTAAAAAGGCCGCAAAGGCTGTTGGTAACATTATGGGTAATTTCCACCCACATGGTGACAGTTCTATCTACGGTGCTTT
Source organism: Lactobacillus sp. A27 (assembly GCF_016742815.1). NCBI lineage: Bacteria > Bacillati > Bacillota > Bacilli > Lactobacillales > Lactobacillaceae > Lactobacillus > Lactobacillus sp. A27. Next base: position 53,410 of record NZ_JAEHNT010000053.1, on the reverse strand, counting down.
AGTTCACTTATCCCAAGATTGGAAGATGCGTGAACCATTAGTAGAAATGCACGGAAATAACGGGTCAATGGACGGTGATGGTCCTGCGGCTATGCGTTATACTGAATCTCGCTTAAACAAAATATCAAACATGCTTTTGCAAGATATTGATAAGCAAACAGTTAAAATGGTTCTTAATTTCGACGATACTGAATATGAACCAACTGTTTTGCCAGCCCGTTTTCCTAATTTATTAGTCAATGGGTCAACGGGTATTTCTGCGGGGTATGCTACTGAGATTCCTCCACATAACCTTGGTGAAGTAATTGATGCTACTATTTATTTGCTAAAACATCCTGATGCTTCATTAGAAGATCTAATGAATTTTGTGAAAGGTCCCGATTTTCCTACTGGTGCTATTGTTATGGGAACTAAAGGCATCAAGGAAGCATATAAAACTGGTAGAGGTCGTATTCAAGTTAGAGCTAAAACCAGTATTCAAGAAATTCGTGGACACCGTCAAGAAATTGTAGCAACAGAAATTCCATTTGATGTTAACAAGGCTCTTTTAGTCAAAAAGATTGACGAGATTCGATTAAATAAAGAAATTGATGGTATTGCTGAAGTACGTGATGAAACTGACCGTCATGGTCTGTCTATCGTTATCGAACTAAAAAAAGATGCAGATGCTCAAAACATTTTAAACTATTTATTTAAGAATACTGATTTACAGGTTTCTTATAACTTCAATATGGTTGCAATTGATCATATGACTCCTGTTCAAGTAGGCTTAAAGCGTATCTTATCATCCTACTTAGAACACGAAGAAGACGTTGTAACTAAGCGAACCAAATTTGATTTAAATAAAGCTGAAGCACGTCTAGAAATCATTCAAGGTTTGATTCATGCGATGGATATTCTTGATCAAGTTATTAAGACCATCCGTGCTTCAAAAAACAAGGCTGACGCTAAAAAGAACTTGGTTGCCAAATATAAATTTACTGCCAATCAAGCCGAGGCAATTGTTTCTTTACAACTTTATAGATTAACTAATACTGATGTTAATGCATTGATTGCCGAACAAACTAAGCTCAATAAACTTGCAGAAAAATACCGTAAACTTTTGTCAGACCGAAAGACCTTAGAAAAAGAAATTATTAAAGAACTATCAGCTGTAAAAAAGGAATTTGCTAGTCCTCGTCGTACTGAGATTTCTGAAGAAAGTGCTAAAGTTAAAATTGATGAAAAAGCATTAGTTGCTGATGAACAAGTACGTGTATTAATCAGTCGTGATGGTTACTTAAAGCGTTCTTCACTTAGATCATACCAATCTACTGATGATGCCGATAATGGCTTACCAGATGGAGATAAAGTAATTTATGAAAATACGTTATCCACTTTATCTAATCTTTATCTATTTACTAATCATGGTAATGTTATCTACCGACCAGTTCATGAGTTAGTAGAAACTAAATGGAAAGAAACTGGGCAACACCTTTCTCAAGAAATTGGATTAGACAGTGATGAACAAATTATTCGTGTCTTTGTATTCGATAATTTAAACGTAACTAAAAACTTTGTTCTAGCTACCAATGATGGTTATATCAAACAACTTGAATTGACTAACTTGCAACCAACTAGAACTTATAAATCACGTGCTATGACAGCTATCAAATTAAAGAATAAAGATAGCTTATTGATTGGGGTAGATCTAATTAATCCTAATGATAAAAAGGAAATCACATTATTTACTCATCGAGCATATGCAATTAGATATGACATCAGTGAAATTCCAACGTCAGGTTCTAAAGCGGTAGGGGTTAAGTCAGCTAACCTTAAAGATGACGATTATATAGTCGGCTATGTTTTAGTTGACAGTCAGTATCTCGATTTAATGCATGTTGGTTTAATTACTCAACGGGGTGCATTTAAGCAATTTAAGCTTTCTTTAGTTAATAAGGTATCTCGTGCCAAACGTGGGGTATTAGTTTTACGCGAACTAAAGACTAGACCACATAGAATTGTAGCTTTAATGCCTTACGCTCAAGATCATATCCTACATGTTACTACCTCTAGTGACCGTCACATTGAAATTAAGACTAATGAATATCCATTAGGTGATCGTTATTCAAACGGTTCATTTGTTATCGATACAACGGTAGATGGTACACCAACAGATATTGAATTAGGTCGTCCAATTAGCAGTCAGAATTAATATCATGCTTATTATTTAATAACATTTTATAAAAAGAAAATAGTGCTGAGACATTTGTTTTGACACTATTTCTTTTTGGATAGATAATAAATTATGTTATGGGACATGACTTATCATAAAATAAAATTTCGAGAAAGAAGATAATTGTTATGCCTAAAACTGATACAATATTGTCGGCTAAATTATTACGTTATTTTTTACAACTAATTGATACAATGAACTACACCCAAGCAGCTCAAATTTTGGGAATTACCCAACCAGCATTAACTCAACAAGTTAAAAAGCTTGAGCATGCTATTGGTGCGCCCTTATTTGGTCAAATGGGTAAGAAGTTATATTTAACCGAAGCAGGGAAAGAAATGGAAACTGCTGCAGTTGAATTGCTTAATACTATCAATGGAGTTGTAAGTGATATTCAAGAATATACTCAAGCAGATAAAGGTCATATCTCTGTAGGGATCTTGGATTCACTTCAATCAGATCTTTTCTATAAATTCTTAGGTGAATTTAATAAGAAATATCCTGATGTAACCTTTACTATCAATTATTTTGATCGTAAAGAGCTATGGCGTAGGTTGGATACCAACCAAGTTGATATGGCGATTATGTATTTACCTGACAATACGAAGAAGGAAGATACTAATTTACGTCACCAGTATAATTACGAACACTTCTATGATGATCGATTAGTAGTTTTAACTCATAAAACAACTGTTGAAGCTGAAGAAACTTGTCCAGTTTCACGCTTTATAAATAGAAAATGGGTCGCATATCCTGACAATTTCTATTTGACACCTTTAATGCATGAATACTTCGGTAAAAAGAATAAGCCGATTATTCCTATTAAAATTGGATCTACAAAAGAATTAATCAAAATGGCTGAGAATTCAGATTACGATACCTTTATTACTCAATCCTATTATGACGCCCATCGTGATGAAATTGACTCAACCAATTTGACTCCAATTTATTTGAAGGAAGATCATGGATTTCATATTTCCTACGTTTATCGTAAAGGCAAGCTTGAAATACCTAGAATGCAAAATCTCTTAAAAGAATGGGAAAAGTTCTTGGACAAGCATCAGAATTTTAGTAAACTATTAGTAGATCAAATAAAAAGTTAGAAAAAGAGGCAATTTATTCAATGGAAAAAGAATTTGTTTTCGGACACCAAAATCCAGATACTGATGCTATTGGTACTGCCATTGCATTTTCATACTTACAAAATAAATTAGGCTATAACACTGAAGCTGTAGCTTTGGGTGAGCCTAATGATGAAACTGCATATGCCCTTAAGAAGTTTGGTTTTGAAGCTCCTCGTGTTATCAAAGAAGCTGCTCCAGAAGTTAAGGCTGTAATGTTAGTTGACCACAATGAACCTCAACAAAGTGTCTCAGATATCGATAAAGTTAAGGTTACTCATGTTGTTGATCACCACAGAATTATGAACTTCAATACTGCAGATCCTTTATACTATCGTGCTGAACCAATGGGTTGTACTTCAACCATCGTTTGGAAGATGTTTAACGAAAATGGTATTGAAATTCCTGAAAAACTTGCTGGATTAATGCTTTCAGCTATTATTTCAGATACTTTACTTCTTAAATCACCAACTACTACTGATGATGATAAAAAGGCTGTTGAAGCATTAGCAAAAATTGCCAACGTTGACTACAAAGAATATGGTTTAGCAATGCTTAAAGCAGGTACTAACATTAGTAATAAATCAGAGGAAGAATTAATTGATTTAGATGCTAAGAGCTTTGCTTTAAACGGCCACAACGTACGTGTAGCACAAATCAATGTAGTTGACCTACCTGAAGCTTTGGAACGTAAGGATGCCTTTTTAAAGGCTATGGAATCAGCATCAAATGATAATGGTTATGACATGTTTATGCTTTTAATCACTAACATTCTTGATTCAGATTCTGAAGCTTTAGTAGTTGGTTCTAATGAAACTAAAGAATTATTTGAAAAAGCTTTTGATAAGAAGCTTAATGATTCAGAAGTTAAGTTGCCTGGTGTTGTATCACGTAAGAAACAAGTAGTTCCACCATTAACAGAAGCTTTTGAAGGCTAATTTTTAGGTTCTACTAAAAATGACTAGGGAACATATCCCTAGTCATTTTTTTATCTTAAATTTAAAGGAGATAATAATATATGTCATACCCACAACTAGATTTAGAAAATATTACAGGTCCTCGTGCTACTATTAAGACTAATCACGGTGATATTAAGATTCAATTATTCCCAGAACAAGCTCCAATGACCGTTGAAAATTTTGTTCGATTGGCAAAAAAGGGATACTACGATGGTACTATTTTTCATCGTGTAATTAGTGATTTCATGATTCAAGGTGGTGACCCTGAAGGAAATGGTACTGGAGGCACTAGTATTTGGGGCCATCCTTTTGAAGATGAATTCTCACGTGATTTATTCAATCTTCGTGGTGCATTATCAATGGCAAATTCAGGTCCTAATACCAATGGCAGTCAATTCTTTATCGTCCAGAATAAGAACATGCCTAAGCGTTACATCAAGCAAATGGAGCCAGCTGGTTATCCTAAAGAAATTATTCATGCTTATAAGCAAGGAGGAACCCCATGGTTAGATGGTCGTCATACTGTTTTTGGTCAAGTAATTGATGGCATGGATGTAGTCGATGAAATTGCCAAGGTAAAGAAAAATAAAATGGATAAGCCTCTAGAAGATGTAGTTATAAATAATATAGAAATTTAAGACTAAAAAAAGAAGTTGCGCTCGCAACTTCTTTTTAATTCATTTCTTTTAAAAGTACGATGAGTGACTTACATACTCGTTCAGCTTGATCGTCTGGTAATTTTCTTAGCTCATTAGTAACTTTTTGAATGAAAATTGGCGTATTGTTAACATGATTTTCTGGCTTAATATTTTTAGCAGAATAAGCATTATTAATAATATCTGGTGTACTAGTGTTCAAAGCCCGAGCTATTGAATCAAGCTTCTGAATACTAATGTTTTGATCTTTAGTTCTTTCTAAGCGTGAAATAAAATTAACTGAAAGATCGCTAAGTTCAGCTAAGTCCTCCTGTGTAAGTTTTTGTTCACGTCTTCTACGAGAAATTTCTTCTCCTAAATTAATATTCACAAAGCATTCGATCCTTTCAAGTTACTTATACCTTTATAGTTATAGACTATAAAAGTTTCAGGATAAAATGAATAAACTATTTTACAGTCTCTTATCCCGTGATTCCATTTAGGTAATTCTAACTCAAAAAACCTATAAAATTAAGTAATTTGACCTTTAATATAAGATAATCTTAAGAAATTATATTTTTGTTCTATATAAAGTTTATAATGTAAACTGATTATAAATTAAGAGGGGAATTAATGAAGAAATGAATTTAAAAGAGATTTTTAATAAATATGAGCGTCCTGCAGAATCTAGACAATTAGCATGCGCTCTTACTTTTTGTGGAGGATTTGTGGATGCCTATACATATATTCAAAGGGGACATACATTATCTGCTGGACAAACTGGAAACATTATTTTCTTCAGTTCAGCTTTAGCTGACCATAATATAGCTGGCATGATTAACCGTGCAAGTACATTTATCGCTTTTTCTTTAGGATTGCTCGTAGTAGGTCTTTTTCATAAGTACGTTAAAGGATATTATTGGAGAGTATTTTGTTTGTTTCCAATTTTGGCTATTTGCTTAATTGTTGGTTTTTTGCCGCGTAGTGTTCCTAATTATTATATTGTGCCAGCAATTGCGTTTGGACTAGCCATTCAAAATGCATCATTCAGCAAAATTGAAGGAATGGGATATAATAATGCATTTACAACTGGAAATCTAAAGAAATCAGTTGTTGCTTGGAGCGCATTTTTCTTTGGTGAAGATAAAAGCCAACATACAGCTGCAGTAAATTATATGTTATTAGTAATTTCATTTGGAGTTGGTGCAATTGTTTCAGCAATTCTTCAAAAGTTTTTGGTTTTAAAAACAATATGGATAGCTGTAATCTTATTAGCACTTATAAACATGATTTATCTTAATGCTTTGAAAAATAATAAAAAAGTAGACATGCTAAAATAAGTAATTATATAGCAATAAAGAAGTATAAAAGAGAGCAATTAATTCTTACTTGTATCTGCGCATAATTCATATTATGTAAAGTTATAAGCGAGAATATCGTAAATACACAAACAGAAGACATTTTCGTGTATTTTAAAATTGGCAACTCTTTTTATACTTTTTATTTTTGCCTTTTTTATTTGTTGCAAGTTAATTAAAGTTTTTTACTTTTATAAAGATGCTGAGATCGCAATTCTACGGTCAAGTTTATTATTTTTAATTAATAATCAATCGATAAACTTGCCTACTTAATTTTTTAAGTCAAAATTCAAAAAAATTAAATCAATGGATCTATTGATTAATTTCTAACAAAATTTAAAGGCTTAAGTGAAATAAATACCATATACATTCAATAACTAGCTAATCAAGCTAATACGCTGATATTTTTACCATAATAATAAATAGATTCAATACAGATTCTCAGACTAAAAATCGGTCTAATTTCATGCTGATTATAGGGATATTCATAGTAAAATGGCATGATCAGCTGATTTAATAATGATTTTAGGGATAGGCAATTCGTCATATAAATTTTGCTGAATCATTATTAATGAAATAATCCCTTTAACGACCATATTCTTTATACTTGCTTTCTATAAATGGTAATTAATTAGATAAATTATATTTGCTATGCATTACTTAAAACAATAATTTTAATGATAGCAAGAACTAAGTTCCTATCAAAACAGCTATTTTTGCTGATTTATAAAGTTCGAACAAATTTTATATTTTGTTTTAATTTTCATTCATTCTTTATAAAAATCCTTATATTATAAAGAATCTCTACGTCTCATAGCTTTTCTAAGCTTTTTTCTTTTATTACTCCACAGTACACTTGCTAATCATCTTTCTATTTTTAATATTCAGCGTTTGATTTTTAACAATTACGTAATTACATAATTACGTATTACATAATGAATAAAAAATAACTTTTTATTTGAACAATCATAAATTCTTTTAAAGTAAGTCATTATTAATCAACTGAAACCTAAACATAATTGGCTTCAGTTGACAATGAGAGCCCAAAATTCTATTCAAAACAGCCAGATTATCTTCAATTCATTGTTTCAAAATCTATTTATTTTTATCAATTTGTAGCATCACTGTCTTTAATGCTTTTATTTCTCTCCCCTCTCCCAAGAGAATAGGGCAACAAAAAAGGCTAAATCTAGGATAAAATCCTTATTTTAGCCTTTTCGTTTGTAGTACGTACTAAAAATTTTTACTCATATAAACGTTATGCAGTTCTAAATTTGCTGACAACGAAGGCAACAATGATTACCAAAATTACTGCACCTAAAATTGACGGTACAATTGCCATGCCAGCAACTTGTGGCCCCCAGGCACCCAATAAAGCTTGACCTAATGAGGAACCAATTAACCCTGCTAAGATATTAGCAATCCAGTTCATTGATCTGCCATGCCCTGTAAGAGCTCCAGCAATCAAACCAATAACTCCTCCAACAATTAATACCCAAATCCAATGTAGCATTTTGATCACCTTTGCTTTCATTAAAGAAACATCTATATACTTTATTTAGCTAATTAAGCGCTTTTCTTAACTATCTATATTTTATATAATTACAATATTTTTGTCATTAAAGTAATATACGAAATAGCCCTCCTTATACATTTCTTTAGGTTTTAAGTATTATTCTTGACATTTAAAAATTAAAAGTGTCTAAAAAGCATAATATTCTAATTGTAATATCAGTATTTATTTATTTTCATTCAAATTTCTTCACCACGTCTATTATCATACTTGGCTAAGTACTAGCACTTTTTTACTGTTTGCTAGGCCTTTTGAACGTGCATCCCTCTAAGGAGGCATAAACCAAAAAGAATGACATTTAATAATCATTCCATGCTCGACTCTCAATTATTATCCCAATTTTATTGCAATTATTTCTATCTGATTACTACAATATTAATATTTAATCTCAACTATTGCATTTTGGTACCTACCAATGTAATCTATAATATATAAGTTTTAAATATATTAAAAGTGAGAGATATAGATTATTAACTCTCTCCACCAATTATGGAGGAATTAATTTGTTAAAAAAGAAAACATTCGTAAAATTAGCTTGTGCAACTATGTTAGTAAACACTGGGATGAGTCTCCTACCTGCATCCCTCTCTCCTATTAATCCTTCCCATGTACAAGCTTCAGCAACTTCCGTAGCAGCAAGAGAACTAGGGATTGATGTTGCTAGTTATCAAAGTGCGGATTTAACAGCTCATGCCAAAGCCGGATCTCAATTTGCAATAGTCAAAGTTAGTGAAGGTACTAGCTATCGTAATCCAAAGGCTGCCGCTCAAATCAAATCTGCCATTGCTAACGACATGATGCCGATGGGTTATCACTTTGCTACATTTAGTTCTAATGCTTCTATAGCTAAAAGTGAAGCTAAATATGCTGTAGCATCTGCTAAAGCCCTTGGCCTTCCTAAAGGATCCTACTTAGCTTGTGATTATGAAACTGGCAGCGGCAATATAATTACTAACGGTAAGAACGTCACCGCTAAGGCAATCTTAGCCTTTATGGATGAAATTAAAGCAGCTGGCTATCAGCCACTACTTTACGCTAGTTCTTCTGTGTTACAAAATAACATTAATACACCATCTATTATCAAAAAATATCCTAATTCCTTATGGGTAGCAGCATATGCTATATCTGGACGAGTAGATAAGCCTAATTTTAAATACTTCCCTTCAATGGACGGCGTAGCTATCTGGCAATACACTGATAATTGGAAAGGAATGTCTACAGACGGTAATGTAACTATTCTCCCATTATCTATTTCAGGCTCTGCAGTTTCCCAAGCACCTTCTAACTCTAATGCCAAACATACTGGCACAATAATGTATAAGTCCTACGTATATGATTGCAATGGCAAGCGTACCGGCGAAGTTTATAAAGCTTATACATCAGTCAATTACTATGGTGGCAAGACAAAATTAAGCAATGGTAAATCAGCCGTTAAAATTGGCGATAATAAATACATCATGGCAAGCAATATCTTAGGTAACTCACGTATATTTAAGACTGAGGCCGATGTTTACCAAAGCAATGGATCACTTAACACTGAGTGGAAAACATTAAAGCAAGGTTCACCTATTAAGACATATGGACCAAAACATTATATTAACAATGAAGCCTACTATAGAGTTGGTAAAAATGCATACGTAAAGGCTGAAAATTTTAAATAATTGAAAAAGGACTAGACGTAATAGTTTAGTCCTTTTTGTTATAGATCAATTATCAGATTTAAGCTTATGTTTCAAAATTAATTTAGTAAATTATTTTTGAATTTTTTAGCATCTTGCATAGATAATATATACAGATATGGAGGCTAAAAAAGATGAGAGTTACTAAATTAGTTATTGAAATTTTAATGATTGTTTTGTCAGTATGGCTATTTCTAGACGGACTGTTAGGTCAATTACTAGGCATATACGCAGCTAAAAGTATAGTTGGTGGTATTCTTGAAATAATCATAGCTGGCCTGTTTATTGGCGCTGGAATTGTCTATATTTGCTTAGAAAAAAGTCCTTACTTAGGTGGAGATATAACTGGCCCAATTTTGATGATTATCGCAGGCGTTCTAGGAATATTTGGTGGTTTTATATATGCCTGGATGTTTTTGTATGCGGCTATTGCATTAGTAATCGGATTTGGATTTTACATTTGGCATCGTATAATTTGGTACTGATGATATTAGAAAAAGATATTCAAAATATATAAAAGTGGATTGATTATTAGAAAAGATCAATTCACTCTTTTGTTTTTTTATTAACTATCAATAGCTTAATTTAATAATACTCCCCGCCTTTTTGCATCCCTTAAGTACAAATATGATAAAATTAAACTCATCACTATTAAGTATGAATTGAGGAATTTAAAACATATGCGTAAAAAGAAACTTACTTCATTGTTAAGCTTAAGTATTTTAAGCGTAGCTTTACTTTCTGGCTGTAGCAATTTTGAAAATTGGGAGCTGTCTATGCGCTCTAAAATCGGTGCTTTACCATTGACAGTTTCCACTTATGATTCAAATGGACAAAAGATCGATCAAATTAAGGCAAAATCTGTTAATATTCATACAGATAAAAAGATGTCTCAAAAAGACAGCAATGGTAACGAAAAATCTAGCGTAATTGACATTGATTACGGTCACAACAGAATGATTCACGTAGGCTCCACTCTTATTGCCTATGAAGGACTAAAGAATTACGAAGATGAATTTAATAAGCATGTTAATATCAATGATCAAAACAAGGCTGTTCCACTATTAAATACTATGTATCAAAATTTTAAAAATGACTGGAATGGTGATGCTAAAGTAGTTATGATTAGAAGCCAACTAGGGATGCCAATTGCTGTATTCACTGGTAAAAACGTTTCTATCCATAAAAGTGATATGAAGAATGCTACCCAGTTTGTAATTGATGGTCATCGTCTTGTTGCTTATAGAGCTGATTACACTATTTATCCAATAGCTAGTTTAAAGAAATAATATATTAAAAAAGCGCCTCACACATGAGACGCATTTTTAATTGATCCATCTAAAGATTGTAAAGCCATTTTGCCTTTTATTAAATTGGATCTTCAAGCACTATTATTCCTTAATTAAAGTATTGAAAGCTTCATTAGTAGCTACAATATCACCCATAACCTGGTTAACCCAATCGTTGAGTTTATCGTTATCATAGTTTTCAAGACCACCTTCAGTATCTCCAATATCAGCAATACCATTATTAAAGTCTACCATTTCAGTGATTAATCTTTCTGCAAAATCCTTAGTTGTACCGGCAAAATTATCCGCAAAGGTATCAACGTTACCATAAGCATCTGTGATATCACTAAAAGTTTGTACCATCTTGCCAAAAGTATCGTCCAAATTATTAACGTCTTCTTGAGTTGGTACAGTTAATTCTTCATTTTCATTATTAAGCTGCTCATCCAAACGAACACCGATATCATTTAATACTAAATGACCATCATACAAACGATTTAATAATTTAATACCACTTGGATTCTTAGCTTGAAAATTTACATCAATTTCTTCTGTCATAATTTTTCCTCGTCTTATATAATCTTCGTCTTTATTGTACAATTTTTATACATGAAATTTCAAAAACAATATTTTAAACTAAATTAACATTAAATATAAATATTTTTTGAAAATTTGGCGTTTAAGACTTGATCATTAGATTTAATCATCTTAAAATAAATACTTGAAAGGTAAGTTGTACCATACAAACAACACTGTCTAATAATACAGATTGTTTAGCTTGATGTTAAATGCCTATATTATATAGATAAACATAATCAAAGTTACTATAACTGGAATGCTGAAGGGTTGCTACCGGCGTTGCTAGTATTCCAGTTATAGTGACGTGGTTTATTCCATTCTTTAAATACTTATGAACAATTTTTTACAATAATACTATAGATATTATCGTTTGAGTTGGGAAAAGTAATTAAAGCTGGGATTTTTAATATTCACCTATCTCCAAAGATAGGTGTTTTTTATTACCTTTTTCTATGATACAATTATTTAAACACTTGTTCGAGTAAGGAGAAAATATGGAATCTACTAAGTATCTTAGCTTAATTAAAACTGAACTAGATAATATGCCAGACTTTGTTAAACAATATAATTTAGGTACTAATCACTCATTAACAACCACCTATCAATATTTAACCGAGATACGTCGTTTTTTTAATTGGTTACGTCAAGAAGGCATCTCTACTGCAAAAGATAATCAACATATCTTACCAGATACTTTAGCAAATTTACGGCGAAATGATATCATGTTGTACATTGATAACTTAGGCCACACTAAGAATAAGCAAGGACACTTGAACTCCCCCACTACTATTAATCGTTCTATTAATGCCCTACGCTCTTTATTTAAATTTTTGACCATTACATCAGATAATAATAATGGTGAGCCCTATTTTGAGCGCAACGTAATGCTCAAAATTGAGTCTTTAAATGATACTAAAACATTAAATTATCGTGCTCACGTTTTAGAATCACACATGTACACTGGAAACCTCAAATTCGAATTTCTTAAATTTATTGATCATGACTATGAAAATAAATGCAATAAGCAAGCTAAACCTGGTTTCAAGATGAATAAAGAAAGAGATATGGCCATTATTGCTTTAATTTTAGGGACAGGAATTCGAGTTTCTGAGTGTGCTGGCGTAGATATGCAAGATTTGAATATAAAGGACGCAGTTTTAGATGTCACGCGTAAAGGCGGACAAAAGGATAGTGTCCCTATTGCTGAATGGACTCTAAACTATATTAAAAATTATAAAAAAATCCGAGCTGAGCGTTATATGGCCGATTCTAAGCAAACGGCTTTCTTTCTAACAAGATGGCACAATAAAACAAAACGCATGACTACTAATGCAATTGAAAAAATGGTTAGCAAATATTCATCCAGCTTTGGTCATCCTCTTACCCCTCATAAATTGCGCCATACATTAGCTTCTGAATTGTATGCTGTTACTAAAGATCAAGTTTTAGTAGCACAGCAATTAGGTCAAAAAGGAACAACTGCCACAGATTTATATACTCACGTAGATCAAAAGAAGCAGCGAGCAGCATTAGATGCAATTTCTAATGATCATCAAAATTTAAATGAAACTAAATAATAAAACAGCACCAAACTATATAAAAATGGTGCTGTTTTTAATATGTCTAGCAATAATAAAAGTGTTATTGCTGATCACCACATAAATAATAGTAAATTTATTATTATATCCATAACCACAACTATAACAATTTTACTATTAATATTAAATAATAAAAAAGACACTGTTTTTTAGTTTAACAGCGCCTCTTTTATTATTTAGTTAAATCTAATTTATCAAAGTCTATCATCCATGCAATCGCAATAGACTTTTCACCTAAGTGTGTAGCAATTACAGGACTGAATTCAGCCACATCCACCGGCTTATCTGGAAAGTTAGTATTAATAAACTCTTTTATGTCTTCTGCTTGTTTGAGGTCATTAGAATGAAATACGAATAAACGTAATCTATCCTTATAAGGTAATTCTGCAGTTTTTTCTAAAGTAAGTTTCTTAACCTTGGCAACAGCACGCTTTAAAGATCTGATTTTATCAAAAGCAACAATTTTACCATCATCATTAAATGTTAATAATGGTTTTATTTGCAGCATAGTACCAATAAACGCACCTGCGTTGCTTAAACGACCGCCTCTGCTTAAGTTCTTAAGATCATCAACTACAAAATATTCATCGATTGTCTTTCGAATTTCGTCCATTTTCTTTAAAATAGCTTCTGGTTCCATGCCATTCTTAATCATTCTAGCAGCAGCTAATACCAAATAACCTTGTAATCTTACGGTCATTTTAGAATCATAAGGATATAGATTATATTCCGGATTATTATGAGCCATGTTTACCATGTTTTGATAAAATCCAGAAATACCACTCGATAAAGTAATAGCAATGATAGCCTCATAGCCTTCTCCATGAAGCTTATTGCATAATTCAATCATTTGACCCATGCTTGGTTGTGAAGTCTTAGGAAAAGCTGCGCCTTGTTTTTGTAGTTCAAAAAGTTGCGCAGAAGTAATATTAACTCCTTCTAAGTATTCCTTGTCGCCAACGATGACGGGAATCGGAACCACATTAATATTATTGTCCTTAACTTCTTGTTCAGTTAAGACACTAGTACTGTCAGTAACTAATGCGATTTTCAATTTATTTCCCCTTCTCAATTTCTTTAATTATATAATACAGAAGAATTATAGCATAAAACCATTAATTACACACCTATTGCAAGTCGTCTAATGAGGAAGAAGCTTGTGCAATTTCGTAAAGTTGCTTAACAAACAGACTAGAAGCATCAGAATCCAAATATATAAAAAGAAGACTTTCAATTTTACTAAGTGTATTCTTTAATTCTTCTGCTTTCTTTATACCTTCTGAACTTAATTTCACAATCTTACTTGAATCTTTTTCAGATCGTGTAATTTCTATAAGGCTCTTTGTCTTTTTTTGTTGAAGCTGACGACTTAAGGTAGATAAAGAAATATTAAGTGCTTTAGCTAATTTTCCCATGGCTAAAGCTTTATTATTTGTGTCATCAAAAAAAAGCAAAATTCTAGTTTGTGAAATATTCAGACCACACTTGTGATTTATTTCTTTTTTTATTTGATCTGCAATAGTGCTAAAAAATAATACATCCATATACAAAGTCCTTTTTCTCCAAATTAGATTATTATAACTGTATTTTATCATTTAATAATCTATTTGATAATACCGTTTCCAAACTATATTAGATATATAGCGTTGTGTGAAACATTAAATATTAAAACTTTAATACTAATGTTAATTATAACTCTAATATGTCATTTTGTATTTATATTAGTTTTGCCTAATTATTAATGTGTATTATTTTTAGCTTATAGTTGATAACTCTAATAATTTTAGAATATTGAATTTTATTGTTATAATATTAAACGTATTTTGAGGTGATGTATTATGGCATTTGATGGATTATTTATCCATAGTTTATTACAAGATTTAACCCCTACTCTAGTAGGAAGTCGTTTATCAAAAATTTACCAACCCTTTGATCAAGACTTAGTTTTAATCTTTAGAAAAAATCGAAAAAACTACCAATTTTTAATTTCAGCTAATGCACAATATCCAAGGATGTATTTAACTGAACAAACAATTAACAACCCTGATAAAGCTCCTATTTTTGTAATGGTATTACGTAAATACTTAGAGGGCTCTGTTTTACAATCTATTGATCAAGTAGGTTTAGATCGAATTACTAATTTCCATTTTAGTAATCGCAATGAATTGGGTGATGAAATCGAATTAGTTCTTTCCGTAGAATTAATGGGTCGTCACAGTAACGTAATTCTCTACAATCAAAAAGATAATCATATCATCGACTTATTAAAGAGAATTAATCCTGATGAAAATAGAGCTCGTATTTTATTACCAAAAGCAAAATATGAGTTACCTCCATTGAAGCCAGGAATAAATGGATTAACTTTGTCTGAAACTGAATTTAAACAACTTAGCAATGAAAATGATGCTAAAAGTTTAGCTAAGCAAATGGATGGTTTAGATAAAGATGATCGAAGTGAACTATTGGGGTACTTAGAAGATGAATACAGCTATTCTTCCTTTAAAACGTTTTTCAATCAGTTCGACAATCCACGCGCATTTGTTTTAAAGACTCCTAATAATAAGAGAAAAATCTTTTGTTATTTGCCTTATCATCTAGATCTTGAAAAGGAAAGCTCTAATCCTGACCTTAACAAAGGACTTGATGAATTTTATGAATATCAAGCTAATCGTGATTGGGTAAAACAACGCGCTAGTCAAGTAGAACGCGTGGTTAAGAATGAGCAAAAAAAGCTAAGCAAGAAAATCAAGAAATTAAAGAAACAACTCAATCTTGCTGAAAACTCAGAAGGATATCGTATTAAGGGTGAAATTTTAAACACAAATTTAAATCAAGTGAAGCCAGGAATGACTACAGTTTCCCTGCCTAACTACTATGAAAACAATGCACCTATTGCAATAAAATTAGACCCTGCCCTTTCACCAGCACGCAATGCTCAAAAATATTTTACTCGATATAAAAAATTGCGCGATTCCATTAAACATGTTAATCAGCAAATCAAAATAGCCGAAGAAAATTTGCGCTATTTTGATTCTATTCAAACTGCTATCGATAATGCGGATCCGCAGGATATTGATCAAATTAATGATGAGTTAATCAATCAAGGATATATTCGAAAACAAAAGAAGAATAAACGAAAAAATAAAATTACAGAACGTAATCTGAATGAATTTAAACTTTCTTCTGGTAAACATGTTTTAGTTGGTAAAAACAATTATCAAAATGATTGGTTAACTTTAAAAAAGGCTAACAAATCTGATTACTGGTTCCATGTTAAAAATATGCCAGGATCTCACGTGATTTTACGAGATGATCAACCATCTGAAGACGATATTAAAGAAGCAGCTGAAATCGCAGCATTCTTTTCTAAGGGCAAAGACTCTGCCCATGTTCAAGTAGATTATGTACAAGACAAACGTGTTAAAAAGCCTAATGGTGCTAAACCCGGATTTGTAATTTATACTGGTCAAAACTCTATTGAAGTCACTCCAGTAGAGAAAGAAATTATGGCAATGAAAGTCAATAAAAAATAAGCATGCCTCTTAAACATGCTTATTGCGAAAGCTAAGTTATTTGAATAAACTTAGCTTTTTTATTTTAAATTGGTTGTGTAGTTAACGCTAGTGATTCTAATACATCTAAAATTAATTCAGCAGTTTCAATACTTGAAAATACCGGAATATGAGTATACAAAGCCTCATCTCTTATTCGTAATGCATCTTCACTAGCCGCATCAGAAAGATTAGTAATATTTACTACCATTACAATTTTATGTTGTCGGATTTTTTCTAGTAAATTGCGAGGATTATTATGGACTTTTTCTACAACTCCTGTAGTAATCCCAGCTTCCGCAAACATATTCGCAGTTCCTTCGGTTGCAATTAACTTAAAGCCCAATCTATCAAATCGACGAGCCAATTCTGTCACTCGATTTTTATCTTCATCTCTAACTGAAATAAAAATTGTCCCATAACTAGGGATGTGTAAATCACTAGCTTCGTATCCTTTGTATAATGCCTTAGCTAAATGAGTATCTCGCCCCATTACTGAACCAGATGATTTCATATTAGAATCAAATGTATTGCCACTACTATAATTAAGGAAAGAAAATACTGGCATTTTAATATGAATAAAGTTACTTGTATGCCATAGTCCATTGGGATAGCCCAAATCTTGAAGGTTATGACCTATCAAGACTTCCGTAGCGCAGGCAGTAATATCTTTATTCAAAGACTTAGACAAAAACGCTACGTTATGACCTGCATATGGCTTAATTTGTAATAAATATAATTCATCATTTACCAACAAATAATGTAAGTTAAAGATTCCTCTTGTTTGTAATACTTTTATCAATTTAATCGATTGTTGTTCAATCTTTTTTTGTTGTTCTAATGTTAAATTTTGAGGTTTAATAACTGCTATTGAATCTGATGCATGTGAACCTGTTTGCTCTAAATGTTCAATAATACCAGGTAAAGTGACATTCTTACCATCCGAAATAGCTGTTACTTCATACTTATTCCCTTCAATAAACTGAGACACGGTGATTTGATCTACCTGATTTTCAGCTAAATATCTTTTAATTGCTGGAATATCATAAACTACAGCGGATTTTAATTTATTCTCTTTATTCATGCCCCCAATTAAAATTGGAAAATCATATTGATCAACAAATTCAAATACAGCATTAGGATTTGTAGTTTTCAGAGATGGTACTCGTTTTAAATCGGTCAGGGGATGATTTAATAATTCCGTAATCATATCACGAGGATCTTTAGTCTCCCATTGACCTATTATATGAAGACCATTTTCTTCCAATTGCTTACTTAATGCACTTACTCTTTTACCTGAAAATTGTAAAAGTACATCTTTAATATTTTCTCTTTTAGCAATAGTTAAAATATTTTCTAATGTAATTGATTCAAAATATACTCGATCGATATCCTTATATCTAGAAGAAACAGATTCATCATTATTTGAAAGCAAAACTGTAACATAGCCATTATTATGTAAAGTCTTTGCTGCATGAGCAATCATATAGTCAAATTCACTAGTCACAGATACTTGTAAAGGCAACATACCTAAAATTAATATCTTTTTATCTGCCGCTAAATCTTTAGCTTCATTTTGAACATCATATGCGCCATAGTAAGCACACACATTAGGCCGATAAACTCCAGCCGAACCGTCTATCTTTAAAAATGATGGTTCTAAATTATATTTACTAATTAATGATCGTACTTCCTCTACAGAAATATTTAATACCTTAGCAAGCAATGGATTAAAAAAGCCGTAATCTTTAGCTTCTCTTACTAAATCTAAAGTTAAATGCTCCTTATTTTGCACTAGTTTATTAATGATTGTGACAATATGAAGAAGCTTTTGATAATAAATTGGATGAAGGCCTGTAATTTCTTGTAATTCACTAAAAGGAATATTTTCTTTAATAGCTGCTAGTAATTTAATTAGATGTAATTCATCGGGATGCTTAAGATCTTCAATTATTTCTTCATATGTTTTCCGACTCTCTTCTACAAAAGCAGCCCAGCCCAAGTCAAGATTAGTAGTTGCATCTAAACCTTTCAAAAACGCTGTTTCAAAATTACGTCCTACGCCCATTGCTTCGCCACTGGCTTGCATTCGATTATTCAACTGATAATGGTTATAACCCGAACCAGTAAATGACCAATAAGGTATTTTAATCGCTATTGCATCTAAAGTAGGTTCAATAGAAGCATTTAATCCTGATAATGGATCGGTTATTTCATTTAGTCGATAGCCAATTGCTACTTTACTTACTACATAACCCACATCATACATGCCAATTCGTTGAGCCCAAACAGAACTACGAGTTAAACGAGGACGGATCGTCAATAATTTTGACTTAATTTGGGTGCCATGATGTTTAATAGCAAAATGAAAACTAGTAAAACCAACAATTTCCAAATTATCTACAATTCGTCTAACTGATTCTCTCAATTCTTGAATATGATCATTATTTAAAGTTAAAGACGGCATTACTATAGCTGAATCACCAGAATTTATTCCCACTGGCTCTATCGAACCAGCAAAATTAGTAAATACTAAATTGCCATCCTTATCACGTATTACATCAACAATAACTTCTTCCCAAGCTGAAAGATCCTCCGTTAATCGATAATTTTTCCATGTAAAATCATCAGTTTGTCTTTCTTCTTTAAAATAGGTCACTAAAGCTTCTTTAGTCTTAAATCGTAAATGTTCATTATGAACATAACGATTATACTTAGTAACTAATACTGGAAAAGTAACTTTGGAAAGTAAATTATCCATAGCACCATTCATATTGTCTTGAGCATTTTGATTTAATTCCCAAGACTCACTAGTATCAATTCCTAATTTATTTAAAAGCTCTGTTCTTTTTTGCTGATTACCCATCTGCAAGATACGAGAATTCAAAGTTAGCAACTGAATGCCAATTTGCTCTAAAATTCCATCTTGCAATAATTTATGAGCAACTTTTAATCCATTAGTTGAACCATACGCAGTAATAATCGCATCTGGTTCTTCCATACGTAAAATTCGCTTAAGAAAATCTAATGTCATCGGCTCTAGATATACGGTAACATTGGACTTTTTATCCGTGGAGATAGTTGCTGGATTAGGATTAACCAATATAACTTGTATTCCTTCTTCGGTTAAGGCATCAATAGCTTCTGTAGCCATTAAGTCCATCTCAGCTACGCTACCAATCAAAGTAGGACCTGATCCGATAATTAATACTTTATCTAAATCATTTTCTAACGGCATAATTTACTCCATCATTTGTAAAAAATAATCGAAAATTTCATCTGCATCGTGGGATCCTGGAGCTCCCTCTGGATTAAAAGCGGTTGCTACTATCTTGTCTTTGATATTCCAAAATCCTGCATTCAATTCACTATGAAGATCAAAATATTCACGATTCATATTCATTTTTACGCTATCAGGTAATACTAATTGATCAATATTCATTGAAGTCTGCCAAATTGCATTAGTATTTTGCTCAATTACTGGATAATTAATTCCATTGAATTCCTGAGGCAACTGAACCAATTCAAAGTCTAAATAATCACTTAACACTAAGAAACCTAATCCAATTCCTAAGATTGGATATTTGCCATAAAAATGATCTAAAATCGGAGCAATTTTATCAACTATTTCCTCCGGCTTACCTGGTCCATTTGAAATAATGATTCCTTCAGGACGTAAGTTCTCAACATTCAGCGGACTAACATTATAAGGTAAAACGGTTGTGTTTACTTTTCTAAGAGACAAGGCTCTGAGCATAGAGTGCTTTAATCCTAAATCTAAAACTGCAACTGTTTTACCTACATTTGGGGATGCATAAGCATTTTTAGTTGAAACCATTGCCGATTTATTTTTAGGCAGAACTAATGCTTTAATTTGATCAAAAGCGTGTTCATCATTAGTATCCATGATTGAGGCCTTAATAGTTCCTTCTTCCATCAAACGATGAACAAGCGCACGGGTGTCTACCTTAAAAATAGCAGGTATCTTTTTTTCTTTTAAAAACGAACTAAGATCTTCAAAATTTTCACTATCAGAAATATTCAAAGCAATATCATTAGCAATTATTCCCTTAACAGTAGGATCAATACTTTCATAGTCAATTGCATTGATCCCATTATTGCCGATCATTGGCGATGTGAAAACTAGAATTTTTCCAGCATTAGTAGGATCAGTTAATGCTTCTTGATAGCCAAAATTAGTAGTTTGAATTGCTAATTCTCCGGTGGAAATAATACTTGCGCCAATACCTTCACCAGCAAAAGAGCTGCCATCTTCTAATATCAAATAACGTTTCATTTTTATTCACTTGCTTTTTCTAATTGGGCTAACATATCCTGAAATATCTTAGGTGGTTCAACAGTGAATTCTAGCCATTCTCCTGTCCGGGGATGCTTAAAGCCTAAAACTTTAGCATGCAAAAACTGGCCGTTCCCTTTTAAAGTTTTGCGTGGACCATATAATGGATCTCCCGCAACTGCATGTCCAATATAATCTAAATGTACTCTGATTTGATGAGTTCGTCCTGTCTCGAGTTGACATTGAATTAAACTATAGCCTTTGAATTGTTTGAGTACCTTAAAATGTGTAATAGCTTTTTTACCATTTTCTACCACTGCCATCTTCTTGCGATCATATGGATTGCGGCCAATTGGAGCATCAATGACACCATTTTCTTCACTAAAATTACCATGAACAATGGCCCAATATATTCTTTTGTTTGTCTTATGAGCTAACTGATCTTCAAGTGATTCTCTTGCTTGAGCATTCTTAGCAATCATCAACAAACCTGAAGTATCCTTATCAATTCGATGTACAATCCCAGGTCTAAAACCTTCGGGAGATTGTGCCAAATCTTTTGTGTGATAAAGAAGTGCATTCACCAAAGTATGATCAGGATGTCCTGGTGCGGGATGCACCACCATGCCCTGTGGTTTATTTACTACAATTACATCGTCATCTTCATAAACAATATCAAGTGGAATATTTTCTGGAACAACATCCAATGGTTTTACCGCTGGAACATTAATTTCAATTTTGTCGCCTGCTTGAATTTTATAAGATACTTTCTCTGCTTTTTGATTAACTAGGATTTCTTTTTCTTTAACTAATTCTTTTACTCTAGTTCTAGACAAATCAGGTACTTGCTCTGAGATAAATTTATCTAAACGTCCGTGCTCATCTTTAACTTGTAATAAATATTTTTTAGGCATTTTTATCATCCTTATCTGCAAAGAAAATTAAGTAAATAAATATAATGAGCACACCAGTGGTAATAGCAGAATCAGCAATATTAAAGATGTTAAAATTAATGAAATCAAGTTGAAGCATATCAACTACATACTTTAAATGAAGTCGATCAATGAAATTACCGATAATACCACCTAATACTAAGGCTAATCCCACGTCAAACAATGCATTTTTATACTTTTTATTGAACAAAAAATATAAACAAACTGCAATGGCAATAACGCTGATAGCGTAAAATAGCCACATTTGACCAGTTAAAATATTCCAAGCTGCACCATCATTTTGTAAATAATTAAATGATAAAATTCCTGGAATAATCTGATGAACTTCACCAACGGTATAATTGCTTACAATATAATTTTTTAATCCTTGATCTGCTAAAACTACAAATAATGAAATAAATAAATATAAAAATTGCATCTTTTATTAAAATAACCCACTAATCTTGCCATTATTATCAACATCGATATCCAAAGCTGCAGGATGCTTAGGCAAGCCTGGCATATCCAATACATGTCCCGTAGTTACAACAATAAAACGAGCTCCATTTTTCAAACTGATTCCTTTCACATGCAACTTGAAATCAGTTGGAGCACCTAATTGCTTCTTATCATCGCTAAACGAATATTGTGTCTTAGCAATAATTACTGGCAACTTTTCCTTGCCTAACTTGGTTAGCTCATTAATTTGTTTATCAGCCTTTTCTGTATATTCCACTCCGCTAGCATGATAAATTTTAGTAGCTACCTTTTCAATTTTGGTTTTGACATCGTCATCTTCATCATAAGTTGATACTACTTTAGCCTTACCAGAATCGGCTAAATCAATTACTGTTTGTGCAGCTTCAATTCCGCCTTTAGAGCCATCATCATGGTAAGTAACTACCTCAGCTGGAATATCTTGTTCTTCAACTAACTTTTTAAGCAAATCAAGTTCTGCCTCAGTATCTGTTGCAAATTGATTAATTAACACAACCACCGGCACATTATATGAACGCATATTATTCATATGACGCTCTAAATTCTTAAATCCAGCCTTCAAAGCAGCAAGATTTTCTTCATCCAGATTGTCGGTCTTTCCTAAAGCTTGATATTTAAGCGCACGAACAGTTGCAACAACAACCGCTGCATCTGGCTTTTTGTCCAAGTGGTTAGATACAAAATCCATAAACTTTTGACCACCGAGATCACTACCAAAGCCTGCCTCAGTTAAAACATAATCGCTTAAATGTAGGGCAAGATTAGTAGCAATAACTGAGTTAGCCCCATGCGCGATATTTGCAAACGGACCACCATGAACTAGTGCAGGAGTATGCTCAAGCGTTTGAACTAAATTTGGCTTTAATGCATTAGAAAGTAATGCAGCAATTGCACCTTGAAAACCGAGTTGCTTAACATAAACTGGTTGATCATCTTTGGTATAACCAACAAGCATATCACCAATTCTAGCTTTCAAATCATCAATATCTGTTGCTAAACATAAAATAGCCATCAATTCATTGGCTACAGTGATTGCAAAACTTGATTTATGCTCAACGCCATTAAACTTAGAGCCTTGCCCAACTGTAATATTTCTCAAAGCACGATCATTAACATCTAAACCGCGTTTCAAAAGAATTCGTTCTGGATCAATATTTAAACTATTATCCTGATAAATATAGTTATCTACTAATGCAGCTAATGTATCAATCGCTGCAGTTAAAGCGTGCATATCACCAGTAAAGTGTAAATTAATGTCTTCCATCGGAATAATTTGTGCCATACCACCACCGGTTGCACCACCTTTAAGTCCAAAAACAGGACCCATTGATGGTTCACGCAGAGCAATCATTGTATTTTTATGCAATTGATTATTGATAGCATCACCTAAACCAATAGTAATAGTAGATTTCCCTTCTCCAGCTGGTGTTGGCGAGATAGAAGTTACTAAAATTAACTTTCCTAATTTTTTGTTTTGGGAAATGCGATTAATAGCTTGCCAATTGATCTTAGCCTTATCATAACCATATGGTTCTAGATCATCTTCTTTTAAATTAACCTTTGCGGCAATTTCATTAATTGGTAACTCTTTAGTTTCTTGTGCAATTTCAATATCTGATTTCATCTATGCTTATTCTTCTTTCTTGAAAAAACTAAAACAGAATAGCTTTGAAATTCACTTTTTAATCGATAAATTTCAAATATACGCCATTTTGCAATTAAAACTGGTTTACTTACCTTAATTTGAGTTCTGTATGGCAATTTAAGTAAATATTTATTTTTACTATTTTCGAAAAATGAATACAACCATGTATACACTAACAAAACAATAAAAATGAATCCGACTACCATTCCAGGAATATTAATTGCTTTATTTCCTTCATAACCCAAAATAAAAGCTGTCAACAGAACGATTAAAAGCCATGAGTAATAAATTACTCCAATTGTTCCTAAAAATATAAAATGCCGTTTAGATTTTAGAATTTAGATCACACCCTACATATCATTTATTCCTTTTCTTATTGTATCAAAAACCATCAAAATAAGAGAGTACGAAATAAATCATACTCTCTTTATTTATCAATATTTTATTTTTACTTGTAAATTACTATGATCACTGGTGTCATACAGAGTCTCTAAATATAGCCTATATTCAGGATGATGTTTAATTAACACTTGATAGGCCTTTGAAGAATGAATTTTATTCAATTCACTCGCCTTAATATGATTATGCCCAGTGAAAAAGTGATAATTCATCCAGCCAAACAATTTACCCATTGCTCGAACTAAATCTATATCGTCATGATATTTATTCAATTCACTCTGCATCATATCCGCAGAGATACTGCCTAATTGTAGATTCTTTAAATACTTATGAAAATGTTCTAAGGTATAATTTTCTTTTTCTTGGTCTGTCAGGTATCTTGTCATATCAAAATTACGTCTTACATATGTAATATGACGTGAGTGAACGCGCACAACCCCATATCCTTGATCATTAGAACAAAAACTTGAAGTTACTACTTCAGTTGTAGGAGTTGTTTCTTGGGGACCTATAATATTTTGAGCATGAATGTGACCACTGAAAGCTAGTTTAACATTATATTGACTGCAAAGCCGCCTTAATTCAACTGCATCATCAACCACATATCCTTTATTTACAGCAGGATTATGAGCATATAAATTATGATGCATAAATAAAATCGGACGAAGTTGATTTTTCTCCGCATACTGTAGCTGTTTTTTAATCCATTTAAGTTGGGATTTGCCGATCATTCCTCGCGTATGCGGAGCAGCCGTCGTTTCTTCTTTACCATATAAGTTGGAATCTGCCAATATCAAAAAATATTGTGGATTTAATTGCACACTATATGCCAAAGAACTATCATCCGTATCAACTGCTTGACGATAGGATTTAGCAAAAATTGAACGCCAAAACATTGGGCTAATTTCACCTGCATAAAATTGCTTTTTACCACGAAATTCTCTAGCCCAACCATCAAAAATATCGTGATTTCCTGGTATAACTAATACTTTCGTATGTTTTAATGGTCGAAAGATTTCGGCAAATTTTTCAGCTGATACTCTTTCACCATTAAAAGTAATATCGCCTGTGACAATAATTGCTGCAGGCTTTTTTCTTTGTGCCATTCGCATAAAAGCTGTTAGAGCAGTCTCTTGATAATATAAGTCCTTACCTTGACTAGTTTTTTGCATTTGTGAAAAAGCTTGTCCTTCATCATGCAAACTGTTTGCAATCAAATGCGTATCAGAAATTACCCAAAATTCAGTATTAAGATCCTTCGTAATCATTTTTTATCTTCTGTTTGCCCAATATTGATAGAAATCTACTCTTAAATTACCATTAAACAGCTTACGTTTCTTAGTAGCCCTTGCTCCAAAACATTTTTCAAAATTAGGATCAGCTGTTAAATAATATTGACTAAATGAGTCTAGTGGACGTAAAACTTCACCCATTTGCTTATATAATTCTTCAGCAGATTCTCGATCCTTAAGACGTTTACCATAAGGCGGGTTGGCAATAATAATTCCATTTTCTAAGTCAGTAGTAAAGTCTTTGACCGCTACTTGCTTAAAACGAATATCTTGTAAAACCCCTGCATTATGAGCGTTTAACTTAGCAACCTCAAGTACAGATTGATCAATATCACTAGCCCAAATAGGAGCGTCTAATGGTTTGACCTCTGCCTTAGCTTTTTCTAATGCAGATTTATGTAAATCGTGATTAAACCAATCGAAATTATCAAAAGCAAATTTTCGCCATGTTCCTGGTGCAATGTTTTTAGCAATTAAAGCCGCTTCAATTGCTAAAGTACCAGAACCTGTCATTGGATCAATCAGGGGATGCGTTCCGTTATACGGGGTCAATTTTAATAAACCTGCCGCAAAGTTTTCCTTTAATGGTGCGCCACCATGTTCTACTCTATATCCACGCTTAAAAAGACTTGCTCCAGTAGTATCCAAGGAAATACGAGCAATATTTTTATAAATGTGAACATCCAATGGATATTCACTACCAGTTTCTGGCAAGAAGCCACGTCTATGATATTGATCAATCATCTTATTGACGATAGCTTTCTTTACGATCGATTGTACATCTGGTTCAGAGTGAAGCTTCGACTTGACCGCACGACCTTGCACAGGAAACTTAGCATCTACTGGCAACAAATCTGCCCAGTTGTAATCATAAACTTCATTAAATAGAGTATCAAAATCGGTTGCTCTAAATTCTTTTAACAAGATTTTGATTCTATCTGCAGTTCTTAACCACAAGTTAGTCTTTACAATATCTTCTTGGGTTCCCTTAAAAAACACACGTCCATTTTCGACTTTGGTCTTGTAACCCATACTTTGTAATTCTTTGTTTACAACGCTTTCAAAACCAGCGCCCATAGTTGCGTATAGTTGATATTCTTTCATTATTTCTCTTTCGTTAATTAAAAATAAAAAAAGAGCTGGACTCAAGCCCAACTCTGCCAATGTGAATCTCTATAAGCCACGTTTTGTTCCAGTAATTCTGGCAAAAATTACCTTCAGTAGTCATCTATCTTTATTGTCAAAGACAATAACCTGGTCTTTAGTTCATTTTCTTAGACCAAGACTCCCCCACCAAATTTGGGTTTCACGCTCGCAGGGTTTACCTCGTTCCACCAAAATCATTTCTAATTTTGCTTCGTCACTGTGGCACTTTTCAGGATAGTCATGCATGTCTTAAAGATTTAGCATTTTTTCCGCCGTAAGAGTTAAAAACTCTTCTCCAGCTTATTGAGCTGAATACGATCACTACAAGCATCGCAGCCTGTGCGTGCGTGGACTTTCCTCAGCTAGCATATAGCTAGCCGCGCCTACTCAAGATCCACACCGTTAACCATTATAGCAAAAATTAATGCTTTACACCATAAACATGTTGTTCAAGATTATAAACTTTTCTTTCTAAAGTTGAAATTCGTTGAATAATGGCCATGTTAGTTGAAATTTCGCCCTGATTATCATCATTATCATCCGCAAAATTAGGAACTGAGGCAGTTCTTCTATGAGTTGGGGTGTAAGTTTTTACTTTATCTTCCTTCTCTGTTTCAACTGTCTTCTTTTCCTTTTGTCTTTCGTCCATTATTTGACGTTGAAGTGTGCCAATTTGTCCATATAAATCTTCAATAATTTGTTGAAAATTCTCATAATCTGAAATAACTTCATCCAAATAAGCATCTACTTCGTCTGGATCATAACCTTTTACTTTACTTCTAAATTGCTTTTTTAGTATGTCTTGTGCAGATAGTTTAATATCATTTAAATTTGCCATTCTACTGACAACTCCTTTACATTCATTTTTATTTTAGCAAAAAGATAGCCTAGGTAAAACCAAGATTTCCATTTTTATAAAACTTTAAAATTATTCGGAGAAATAATTCTGTCGATGAGTCTCTTGATATTCTTCCGCTGCATCTTGTAAATCATGAAAATCAATTAAATCTAATGGATATTCTTTAGTTTCTTGGTACTTTTGAATTAAATTATAATCATATTTTGGTTTGCCGGGATGCTCTGGGTCATAAATCATCAAAGCTCTATCAGTATGTCGAACCATAAAATTTTGATAATTACGTAATTGCACCGAATTTTGATAAGGTAGATTAGAAGTTGAAGCAAAAAAGTCGACGCGTTCTTTTAAGTTTAAAAACTTAGACTGATTATTTTCATTCCAGCGATCAGCAAACTTCTCATACGGGATCATAATAGAAGTTCGCACAGGAAACTTTTGACCCAATTCTAGTCCTACTTCTGCCGCCCATTGCTCGATTCCTAAATTCGCTCCCGTAATAATCCAGTCCAACTGGTCCTCTTCAAGCAAACTCTTAAAATAATTTCTTAAAGCGTACTTAATAACAGTAATTTTAGGGTCTTTATCACCAAAAACATTTAATTCATAACTACGATAACCAGTTACCCATAAACGCTGCATTAAAAGCCCCCTATATTCAAAAATCTAGTCTTTATTGCTATAATGCTAACAGGAGTGAAGTCAATGGTCAAATATCCAAGCGGCAGTTTAGCTGCATTTAGAAAACCTATTAAAAAGAAAGAAAATAGTACTCGTCGTCCATATACTCACCGGAAAGGCGTTAACTTTTCTGATCGTGGAATGACACTTGAACAACAAATTAATGAATCTAATAAATACTATTTGACTGAGGGTATCGCCGTAGTTCATAAGAAGCCTACCCCCATTCAAATTGTTAAGGTTGATTATCCTAAACGCTCTAAAGCTGTTATTCGTAAAGCTTATTTTAGACAAGCTTCAACTACTGACTATAACGGCGTTTATAAAGGATATTATCTTGATTTCGAAGCTAAAGAAACCAGAAATAAAACCAACTTTCCTTTAAAGAACTTTCATGAGCACCAGATTTTTCATTTGAGCGCATGTTTGAAGCAAAAAGGAATTTGCTTTACAATTATTAGATTCGCTAGTTTGGAACGATATTTTGTCACTCCAGCTAGCTTTGTAATTAATGCTTGGAGAGAAAAGGATAAAAGTTCTATGACTTTAAAAGAAATCGTGGACAATTCCTATGAAATCAAAAGCGGTTTTCGTCCTACACTACCTTATTTAAAAGCAGTTGATAAATTTATTGCAGATAGGGAAAGATAATCATGACAGAAAATAATATGAAACGCGAATCACGTAGAAATTATCATAAACGAAGGTCGATTAAGAATAGTTTAGGTATCAAAATCATTAAATGGTTTTTTCTAATAGTTTTGCTATTGATTGTTTCAGGTATTGGGCTATTTGCTTTTTATGCAAAAGATGCACCTAATATCAGTCAAGATCAATTGCAAAGTGGCGGTACGTCTAGTTTATATAATAATGATGGTAAGTTTTTGTTGTCACTTGGTTCTGAAAAACGAATTTACGTAAAAAATAAAGATATACCACAATTATTAAAAGATGCCGTAGTTTCCGTTGAAGACAAGCGTTTTTATAAAGATAAGCTTGGCGTAGATCCAATTAGAATCGTCGGTTCTATGCTTACTAATGCCAAAAGCAATAGTATTGCTGCTGGTGGATCTACTATTACTCAACAACTAGTTAAGTTAACAGTATTTTCTACTGCAGCATCACAACGTACCTTAAAGAGAAAGGCTCAAGAAGCTTGGCTAGCAGTTAAAGTACAACATGAATTCAGTAAAGACCAAATTTTAGAATTCTATATTAACAAAGTCTTCATGAATTATGGAAATTATGGTATGGGAACTGCTGCTAACTATTACTATGGCAAGCCACTGAAAAAGCTTGATTTAGCTCAAACTGCTTTAATCGCAGGGATGCCTAATGCTCCCGTTGCCTATGATCCTTACCTTTATCCTCAAAAGGCCCAATATCGTCGTAACATTGTTTTAAAAACTATGCTACAAAACGAAAAGATCACTAAAGATGAGTATAACCAGGCAATTAATGAACCAATTACTAAGGGGCTAAAAAAGCGTCGAGCAGATAACGAATCGAAGATTCGAAAGATCGATGATCCATACATCAAAGAAGTTATTTCTGAAGTTAAGAGCAAAGGTTTTGATCCTTATAATGATAATTTGAAAATCACTATTAATATTGATCAAAATGCTCAAAACAAACTCTATGAATTGGCAAATAATGGCTCTATCCCATTCACAAACAATAAAATGCAAATTGGTGCTACAGTGATCGATCCTAATAATGGTCATGTTGTAGCAATTTTAGGTGGTCGACACTTGCCTTCAGTTCAATTAGGCTTAGACCGTGCTGTTCAAACTGGACGGTCGACAGGTTCATCAATTAAGCCAGTATTAGATTACGCTCCTGCAATTCAATATTTGAATTGGTCAACTGCAAAGATGCTTGACGATAGCAAATATGTTTACCCAGGTACTAATATCCAACTTTATGATTGGGATAATAAATATGATGGCATGATGACTATGCGTAAAGCTTTGGAACAATCACGTAATGTTCCCGCTGTTAAGACATTAGCTGATGTTGGTGTTAAACGTGCTTCTGCTTTTGCTCGTCGATTGGGCGTTAATGTCCCAGCCAATTCCGGATTATCAGTTGCTATTGGTGCTAATGCCTCTAGTTTGCAAATGACAGGTGCTTACAGTGCATTCGCAACAATGGGTATTTACCATAAGCCTCAATTCGTATCTAAGATTGAAACCCCTGATGGTTTAACTAGAAATTATGACTCAAACGGTGTCCGCGTTATGAAGAAGTCAACGGCATATATGATTACTGATATGCTTAAAGGCGTCATCAAACATGGTTCTGGTACTAATGCAAAGATTCCAGATCTTTATCAAGCTGGTAAAACTGGTACTGTTAAATATTCTGATGAAGATTTAGCAAAATACCCTGGTTATAATTCAACTCCTAAGGACTCCTGGTTTGTTGGTTACACTAGATCTTATACAATTGGTATATGGACAGGTTATGATAATTTAAAGGATGGTACTATTTCAGGTATTGGACAACAATCAGCTCAACTAATGTATAAGAGCATGATGTCTTACTTAATGAGAAATAAACCAAACTTGAATTGGGAACAGCCTAAATCTGTCATTCGTGCAAAAACTGGCGGCACTTGGCAATTATATGTTAGAGGTCATGCCCCTGCTGGTGTCAGTGATAGCGCGGCCAGTTACGATGAAGATGATGAAGAAACTGATACAAATAATGAGACCAACAATTCTGTTAATACAAACAATACTCAGTCTTCTTCTAGTGAAGCTGGTACTGCTCATCAATCAAGCAGAGTTGAAAGATCTCAATCTAGTCAAAGTAGTCGTGAACAATCATCATCTTCCGCTTCACATACTCAAAGTAGTAGGCCGACAAGAAATGAAGATAACGAAGATCATGAACAAAATCATGATGACTCTGATAAAGATTAATTGTTTAAGAGTAGACTGGCGTGTCTACTCTTTTTATTTGTCTGCCGAAACGTAGTGAAGGCAGATTTTTTTTATGCATTTCAAATTTAGTAACAACTCACTATAATTATATCATTAACAAAAAAAGGTTTATTTCTCTAAGCATTTTTGCAAATAGAAATAAACCTTTTTCATCTTAATTAATTCAAATATGAATATGGATCACCTTTGGCTCTGGCTGGCATTGTATATCTTCCAAATAGAATCATAGCATGATGCGTTTTAATCCATTCATTCTTAGGTAAAATTGATTCCAACCGTTGTTCAACTTCATGTGGTGTTGCCTTTTGATCAACAATATGAAACACCTTCGATATTCTTGATACATGCGTATCTACCGCAATTGCTGGAACTCCGTAACCTTCAGCTAAAACTACATTAGCAGTTTTCTCTCCTACTCCAGGTAACGTCATCAAAGTCTTCTTATCTTCAGGAATTTCACTATTATACTTTTCAACTAAAATTTGTGCAGTAGCTTTTAAGTGTTTGGCCTTTGAGCGATACAATCCAATAGTCTTAATTGTATTTTCAATCTCTTCAATTGGAGCATTGGCTAAAATTTCAGGAGTAGGAAATTTTTTAATAAAATCAGGCATAACCCGATTAACCATTTTATCGGTCGTCTGTGCACTCATCATTACCGCACACAACAAATGAAAAGTATTATCCCATTGCAATTCGCCTTTAGCATCAGGGTACATTGCTAAAATTCTTTTTAAAACACTACGTGCTTTATCATCGCTTAATAAATCTTCTGCCATCCTATCTGTTCCTCTTTAAAAATCTCTCAATTTCATCAACGGTTTTTAAGTTATGCCGCTGCCAATTAAGTAAAACTCGATCAATATATTTCAAAGAATAAGCCTGAGACAACACAGCTTCTCTCAGAGCCAATTCTATCACTTCAGGAGTATAATGATCCACACTTAGCCATTGAGCGATCTCTTCCCTCTCAATTGGGCTAAGATAACGTCCAAACTCTACCTCAACTTTACGAGAAAGATAATTTAACGGATTATTATCTAAATCATCTACAACGGATACAGTCTTTTCTCTCTTCTTATCTTTGATTAATACATTCTGATCTATATATTGATCTATAGCATCATACAATTTATTTAAGCTATATCTATTACCAATTTTATCTTGATTATCTTTTACTTGCTCAATAGTTAAATAATCTCGATCAATTAGTCTTTGAATAATATTGCCAACATCTGCTACCGTCAAATTAGTATTAGCCGCTATTTTTTCGTTCGAGGGGAACGACTCTCCACGCTGACTAAAAGCTTCCAGTTGAATAATTAACAATAACTCCGCATCACTAATATTAAGTTTAGAATAGTACGCAATTAAGCCATTTTGTAAGGTGGTAAAACCTAAAGCGCGATAATCATTAAATTGCAAGGCAGATTTCCTTTCCAAAAATAAAAGTTGAACTAATAAATAGTCCAACTTTCGGTTTACATATTCATAATTGTCGATGCAATTATTAAGGTTGCATTCTGTTAATCAATCTTGGGAATGGAATTGCTTCACGAATATGGTCAAGGTGACATACCCAAGCAATAGTACGTTCAAAGCCCATACCGAAGCCTGAGTGAGGAACACCACCAAATTGACGTAAGTCAAGGTACCATTGATAATCTTCAAGGTTAAGACCAGCATCAATAATTTGTTGCTTCAACACTTCGTAGTTACCTTCACGTTCTGATCCACCAAAGATTTCACCGTAACCTTCTGGTGCAATAACATCAGCACATAAGTATTCCTTTGGATTATCAGGATTCTTCTTCATGTAGAATGGCTTAATTGAGGTTGGGTAGTTTACGATAAATACTGGACGGTCATATTGTTCAGAAATGTAACCTTCATCAGGTGCACCAAAGTCATCGCCCCACTTAAAGTCACGACCTGCCTCTTGAAGCATCTTAACAGCATCATCATATGGAAGACGAACAAAGTTACCTTCGGTAGTTGGACGAAGCTTTTCAGGATCTCTACCTAAAATCTTCAATTCGTATTCATTCTTGTCTAATACTTGCTTAACCATGTAAGCTAAGTATCTTTCTTGTAAGTCTAATGATTCATCTTGGTGCATCCAAGCCATTTCGGGTTCCATCATCCAGAATTCAGTCATGTGACGGCGACCCTTTGATTCTTCAGCTCTGAAAGTTGGACCAAAAGTAAAGATCTTGCCAAATGCCATTGCTCCAGCTTCACCATACAATTGACCTGATTGTGATAAGTAAGCATCATGGTCAAAGTAATCAACGTGGAACAATTGAGTAGTGCCTTCTGGTGCTGAATGCATGAAAATTGGGG
Organism: Lactobacillus sp. A27; assembly: GCF_016742815.1. Classification (NCBI taxonomy): domain Bacteria; kingdom Bacillati; phylum Bacillota; class Bacilli; order Lactobacillales; family Lactobacillaceae; genus Lactobacillus; species Lactobacillus sp. A27. The sequence goes on along the minus strand of NZ_JAEHNT010000053.1, from coordinate 19,816 downwards.
CATCAAACTTGATGAAGCCTTCCTTTTCAAAGAAGTCAACAGTTGCCTTAAACATAGTATTTCTAATTTGCATAATAGCAAATGGCTTCTTTGATCTTAACCATAAGTGACGGTGATCAAGCAAGAAATCAACACCATGTTCCTTATTACCAATAGGGTAACCTTCATTATTTGAAACAACCTTTAAATCAGTAATTTGGATTTCGTAGCCAAAGTGAGAACGTGCATCTTCATGTACGATACCAGTGATATAAAAACTAGATTCTTGTCTAAGTGATTTAGCAGCTTCAAATACTTCATCTGTTACATCATTTTTACGAACTACACCTTGGAAGAATGCAGTACCATCACGCAATTGCAAGAAAATAATTTTTCCGCTTGATCTTTTATCTGTTAACCAAACATGCATCTTAACTTCTTCGTCAACATGTTTAGAAGAATCTTTAATTGAAATCAATTCTGTCATAAAATTCCTGTCCACCTTTTTATCAATTATACAGTTCCATGATACCAAAGTTTCTATAAATTATCGACTTCTGAAATATCATTTCCATCTTTAAATTCATATATTGTATAGCCCAAATTATCATTATGCTTTTTATAGGCTACTTCCCAAACTGCTTGGCCTTTATACCAACCAAGATTAATATGATTAATTGTAGCATCAGAATGAGAGGATTTAAACTTATTTTTAATATAGGTTTCAGATACTCCTTTACTTGCTGGATATAAATATGCTTTTTTAGAGTTAGGCAAATAAACAAAATAATAGCGTTTGCCTTTTTTCCCGGTTCCAGTAATAGCATAACTACTAGTTCCTCTATCTAAATGATAGTAGCTTTGAATATTCTTAATTGGAGTTTTAGTCCGGGCTATTTCTGCAATTTTTTGATCATTACCTCGACTGCGAGACCCCGCATAATAAAAGATTAAAATGCTAGCCACAAAAGCAATTATAACAATCCCGATTACCCATGATATAAATTTTAACGTTTGTCTCGTATCATCTTGTATCATCATTTTTTCTTATTTTCTAATTCTTTTAATTTCTCTTTTGTAACTCTTTCTACCTTAACAGGAATTGCCTGTAAGAACGCCTTGCCATATTCTTTAGACCATAATCTAGGATCCAAAATAATATATTGTCCATGATCTTTTTCACCACGAATTAAGCGCCCCATTCCCTGTCTGAATCTAATAACAGCTCGAGGGAGGCTATCCTTTTCAAAGACGTTAATCCCTTGATCTTCTAGTTTTTTCTGTCTTAAACGAACTTCTGGCTGATCTGGGGATTCAAATGGCAATCGCGCTGCAAATACAGTATCAATACCACAATCATGAAAATCGATTCCTTCCCAAAAACTATCAGCACCAATAATAATCGCTTTTTTAGCAATTACAAATCTTTTTGCAATTCTATTATTAGAACCCGATATTCCTTGGGCCAATATTTCGAAATCTTTTAATTCTGGGGAATTCATAATAGCCATGAATACCGTTCGAATTTTTTCTAGATTAGTCATTAACACAAGAACGTGGTTTTTATTTGTAAGATCGTTAATTAAAATTTGCTCAATATCATCTTCATACGCTTCACTATCTGGATTAGGCATGTTATTAACCGAGATTACTTGCAAATGCTTCTTAATGTTAAATGTGCTTTTGCCTATGTATTCAACTACAGCCATATTTTTTAAAGCCAGCTGGTTAACAGCATAATCAAAATTATGGTTACTGGTTAATGTAGCACTGATAAAAGCAATATGGTCAAAGCGACTATAAATTTGATTAAGCACTTCTTCAGCATCTAACATCAGCCAATCTAAGTTAGTGCTTAAAGGATCATCCGGATTAGTAACCATCAATATAAACCCATCTTGATCCAAATTTTGCGAATCAGATAATATATCTGCTAATTGATAACTCTTTTCAGAATAATAATCTAAACGATCAATTTGTTCAGTAATTTCACTCAGCAGCGTCTCAGTATTGGTCAGAATTTGTTCTTGCTCATGATAAAGTTCAAACAGAACCTGATTGGTTAATTCTCTAACTTCCTCTAATTTTTGTTGGAACTTAGATAATAATTGCTTAAATTGACTATTTTTATTAAATAAGCCTTTTCCTTGAAAACTTAATTCTAAAGTTCCATTAGCCAAAAATGACCTATTGACTGCATTATCGTTTTGAGCGTATAAATCCTTTTGTAAATCATTAATACATTGAATCAATTCTAGAATCTGTGGATCAAGCTTTTTTAATAAAAAGTTGAGTTGCACATTATCATTAAATTGATTTTCTACACCATCATTAGAAAAATAAAGCAGGTTGCGTAAATGACTTAATACGCCCCATAAAGCTTCAAAGCGTAATGAATCATTACGTGAACTAATAACGTTTTCAGTAAAGCGATGTGCTTCATCAACTACTAAATATGGGTTTTGCCCCCAAATAGTGTCCATATAATGATTAGCCAAATAAGCATGGTTAGTAACTAATATATCAGCCTCTTCCTGGCGCTTTCGTGCAAGATTCCAGAAATCTACACTAGCAAAACGACTACCTACTCTTGCATCCCCCGGGTGTTGAATCTGTGCAAACAACGGAGCATTATAGTTAGTCAAATTTAGCTCATCTAGATCACCAGTTTTAGTTTCCGTAAGCCAAACTAAGATCTGCATCTGTAATACAAGAGTATTTTTATTCGGCGTACCTTGAAAAATCGTTTGTACAAACCCATCTAAATCTAAATAATGACTGCTGGATTTAACGACCTCAGCTGTTAAATCTAATTTAGTAACCTTTAAAAGCTGAGGTATCTCATGCTCCATTATCTGCTCTTGTAATACCTTGGTTGGTGTAGCTACTACTAGTTTTCTACCCGAATAAAGTTGATACGCATATGAAAACAAATATGAGAAAGTCTTTCCAGTTCCATTAGGCGCTTCAATTATCATAGCTCGTTTATCGGAATTATTAATAAATTGATGTAAATGGTTAATTAAATCTACCTGAGCACGACGAAAATGCAATTTACCTTTAAACAAATTCTTCTTTTCATCATCAGTTTTTGGAAAATGAGCATTCTCTCCATGACGATCTAATTGATCATTCTGTTTTTGTAAAATAATATTGCGAACCTGCATATAGCTTGAGCCCAGTGGTCGTTTTTGCTTACGCAGATTATCTGCAATTGTCGCAATTACCCAAGATGTATCTCTAATTAAACTTGCTGATAAAGAGCTCAACGTATTCAAAGTTGCCTGAGGAAGACTCTCTAATTTATGAATAATTTTAATTAATAAAATGGCGGTCCCGTATGCATCTGAATCAGCCTTATGAGGATTAAGATGTTTAATCTTAAGTTGAGCAGTTAGATCACTCAACTTATATGAAGGCAATGTAGGAAAAGCAATCTTAGCTAATTCCACTGTATCAATTGCCTTATTAGTCAAAGCCTCATAGCCATGTTGTACTAATTCATAATTTAGAAAAGGTAAATCGAAATCAACATTATGCGCTACGAAAACCGTATCTTTTAAAATCTCTACTATCTTCGGTGCATAAACAGAGAAATCATCTTTCCCTTGTACATCTTCATTATGAATACTAGTCAGATTAACTACAGACTGGGGAATTTCACGATGAGGATTAATCATAAATGAATATGTCTTAACCACCCTCATATTTTTGATAATTGCACATCCGAACTGAATAATATGATGGCCTTTTTCTCGCTGCGTTCCTGTAGTTTCTAAGTCAACAACAGCAAAGGTATCTTTTGCAAAAATCTTTGCCATCTTTTTCCTTCTTTCTAACTACTTAACCTCAACTACTTGTTTTGCATCAAGCAGAATTAAATATTTGCCAATAACTTTCTTTTCACTAAATTCATTTAACGCTTGTTCATACAAACGAAGCTGACCAGTATATTTTTCTTTAATTAATTCAATTGATTTATCAATATTAGATTTATTCACATGATCAGTTTTGTAATCAAACAAAATGATACCATTCTTTGCTACAAAATAACCATCAATTGTACCATGAACCAAAATTTTAGCATCTGGATCACTAAAATCCTTAAATAAAGTTCTAGCTGAAAGCAAACTAGAAAAATCAACTTCTCGCTTTAAATTATCTGGCTCTTTCCAAAAAGCTTTGGCAAAATCACTATGAACAAACCAGTCAATTTGGTCCTTCTTTAAGCTCGAAACAATATCTGGATTCAATTTCTTTTGTTCAATCAACGTTTCTATCTCTTGATCTAAATTATCTGCACTATCATTCGTGTAATCATAATACTGCAGGATTAAGTGAGTAGCCGTACCGATTTCTGCTCCTGTAAATTTTGTTTGATACAAAAAATTAGGCTTGGTATCAATTGGTTGCAAATAACGATTAGTAGAAGTTAATAAATGAGAATTCTCTAATTCAGCATCTATTGGATCATTAAATGCTTTTTTGATTTCAGAAACCGCTTGATAAGCAGTAGTTTCACTTGCATCTTTGAAAGGATAATCAAATTGATATAGCTGGTTGACTGTCTGCGTTAGCAAATTAAGCTTACTTGTATTTTCCTGCTGCTTATTATCAGTTTCTTCTTTTTCAGTAAATTTAATATCTTCATCCTGATAATCAATAAACAAGATCTTTTGACTTTGATCGATTGACTTAGTAACATCACTCAATTTAATAGCCACATGTCGATCAAATCTTAATGAAGGTCCGATAAAACTTAAAGGACTAGTAGCTGATAATTTATTAATTAATGGCAGTTGACCAGCGTTATTCAATTCTGTCGACCATTCTTTTACCTTTTTGTTAAAGCTAGGAACATCACCTACCAAAATTAATTTTTGCTTTGCTCTAGTTAAAGCCACATAAAGAATACGTGCTTCTTCTTCAAGCAATTGCTGTTTTTTAGTAATGTTCCCCATTGCCTTAACTAGTGAGTCTACACGATAATGCTTTTCTCTTAAGGTAATCCCCATACTATCAGAGTTAATAATATAATTACCATTTAAATCGCGCATCTGATAATGGTGCTGCATCCCTACATAGAAAACAATTGGAAACTCTAATCCCTTAGAACCATGAATCGTCATTAATCTAACAGCATTACCAGCTTCTTTAGTTAAAAGTGGCTGTGCTAAATCTTTTTGACTACGTCTCATTCGATCAATGAAGTTAATAAATTGATATAGTCCTTTAAAGCCTGCACTTTCATATGAAGAAGCTCTTTCATATAGTGCTTCTAAGTTAACTCGCCGCTGCTCACCATTAGGCAATGCCGTCATTATCTCTAATAAATTAGTACGCTCATATATGCTCCAAATTAATTCCGATATTCTATGGGTCGTGGCAAAACTACGCAATTCTGCTAACTGATTTAAAAAGTTTTTACACTTTTTACTTAACTCATCGTTAGTACCTATATATGAAGTAAGTGCACTATAAAAGTTGCTATTTTTACTCTTAATTCTAATTCTGGCTAGCTCTTTTTCATCAAAATTGAACAGTGGAGAACGTAATACTGTTACTAATGGAATATCCTGGTCAGGATTATCAATTATTTTTAAATAATTCATCATGACAGTTAATTCAAAAGTTTGAAAATAGTTTTCTGCATCAGTAACAAATAATGGAATATCTTGCTTAGCAAATTCTTGCATAATTTCCAGATTATCACTACGACTTCTAGTTAAAATAGCAATATCACTATATTGCATATCTCGCATTTTACCAGTATTACTGTCAAAAACCTGAACGTGTTCTTCTTCTAACTGCTTAATCCGAGCAAGTACCATTTGAATTTCAGAAAAGTCTATCTCACTTTCATCTTTATTAGTGCCATTTTTCTTTTCATGAATAATCACTTCACTTGCTTGAGGCAGTGATTTGGGATAATATTTCGCCCCAAAAACTAGCTGCCCTTCTTTTTGATAATCAATCCCACCAAAATCAGTACTTAAAATGCTCTTAAACACTAGGTTAACTGTTTCTGTTACTGACTCGGTTGATCTAAAATTATCTGACAACAAAATCCGTTCTTCATGTTCATTCTGTTCTTGGGCAAATTGATGATATTTTTGTAAAAACAGACTTGGTTCAGCTTGTCTAAATCCATAAATTGACTGTTTTACATCCCCCACCATGAAAAGAGTGTTCTTTTCCTCATTTTTAATTTGCTGAATAATTCTTTCCTGCAGAGCATTAATATCCTGATATTCATCAATCAGAATTTCCTTAAACTTATTTTGATAAAAATCGCGCGCCATTTGGGAACTAGACGTATCTTGACTTAAGATTTGATAAGCTAATTGCTCCATATCACTATAATCAAGCAAATTTTCATTACGTTTTAACTGATTAAAGCGTTCAATTAATTTAATTTCAGCAGCTGAAATAGCACTGACAATCTTTTGCCCATCTTGCATAATCTTGATCTGCTCTTTTTCAGCTACCGCAAAAAATGAAGTAAAGGTATCGAATACCTGACTCTTCGATTCATCTTTTAAAGCTTGGATTTCTTCATAAAACTCTAACAGGTCTTCATCCCATTTTTTCGATTTACGAAAACTAATTGTAAATACGCAGCTTCTTAATAACTCTCTCTGCTTATCATAATCAGCATCTTCTTTAACCGCTTGCACAAAATTATCTATATTTTGTGCAAACAGCGTGAATGACTCTTTTACCTTAGCCAATTCCTTAGTTTCCATCACAGCTTGTGATAAATAAGATGCTATCTTGTCCTGTAATTCCGAGAATTTAGCCACAATATACGGCTTAATTTGTTTTTGCCAAATCTTTGATTCCACAACACTGTCTTCAATATCATAAATCTGTGGCAATTGTTTAAGCCAAGCGCGATATTCTGGTTTTGCCATAGCAAAATTGTATAAATCTAATAGCAAATCACGAGGACTATCTGCATCCCGATCACCAGCAAAATTATCATAGAAATGTCTAAAAGCTTGATCCTTATTAGTTAACATTTCCCCTTCGATCTCACGCAAAGCACGTTCTTTCAACAAGGCAGCTTGCGTATCATCAGTTAAGATCGTAAAACTAGGATCTAACTCAATTGAATAATAAAAGCGATGAATTACATCCAAACAAAATGCATCAATAGTTGAAATATTAGCGGTATCTACCTGATTTAACTGCTCACGCAAATATCTATGATTAACTCCAGGTTTGGCTAATTCTTTAGTTAAAGCAGCTTTAATTCTGATCTTCATTTCTTCGGCTGCGGCTTTGGTAAAAGTCACAACTAATAATTCATCTACTCGCGTACCTGCTAAAATTTCTTTTAAAACACGCTCAACTAAAACAGTAGTTTTACCACTACCGGCAGATGCGGAAACTAAAATATCATGCCCTTGATCATTAATTGCTTTTTCTTGTTCTTTTGTAAATTGTGGCAAAACTAATCCTTCTTTCCTAGTTTTTCCTTAATTTTAGCTAACAAATCTTTCTTACTCATGTTGCTAATCTCGTGATATTGATTATGTCTAAGCATGGCGTCAAAGAAGAAAATATCTTTAAAGTCTGAATATGTTAGAGCGTTTTTGCTCCTGCCATAACGATATGGATTTAATTCAATTTGACCAGATAAAATCTGTCTAGAAGCTTCTTTAATAAGATATTCATCATATTCCAATAGCAACTGAATTTCTTCTTCGCTAAAGTTACGATCTGCTGGCAATTTAAAGCCGCCTTTTGCCTTGGTTCCTACTCCTGTATAAAGTTGAGAAGCTTGACTAGGCTTACCATCTAATAATGGCTCAGCTTCTAACAAAATTTCCGGATTATTACTAATTAGGCCCGTATATATCAACTTAGGCTTACTATCTATTGCATTTTCACGTAAGTTTAAGCTGCTATCAATTAACTTATTACTATTTAGTCTTTCTAGCTGTCTAGTAACTGTTTGATAAAAAGCACCTAATAGCGAAAGCTTGTCCTCTTCCGCAAAGAAATGATTATTATTAGTTAAAACATCCAAGTAAGAAACCATCTGAAGGGCGATACCGTTATAAAACATCCCTAAATCAAATTTTTTAGCAGAAGATTTGTAATCGATCACTTGCGCTAAAACTTGATCTTTATTAGCAAAATTAGCTAAATCTACTCGGTCTATTTTCCCGCGTAAATTAACTTGATGATTACCAGCTAAATCCGGAATATCTAAACTGATACCTTTAATTTTTTGATCTAAACCAAAACTTAATTCAGAATATTTGGCTCGCAGCGGTGTTTCAGCTAGTGATTTACGCCAATTTCGAGCTACCTTGGAAGTCGTATGATCTAAACAGTGGAATAAATACTGGTTAAACGGGTCATTCATCAATTGAGCATATTTACTTTCATCCTTGATAACATCTCTAACCTGATTAAGTTGCTGCTCAAGCTCTACACTACTTAAATCGGCCAAATCAAGATGCTGTTCATTCAATCGCTTAACTAACCGATCAAATGTCTCATGGAAATAATTTCCGGCTTGAATAACATCAAATTCATTTTCAAAGCGGCGCCGTAATTTTAACCCGTAGGTCAAGAAATACTCATAAGAATTTTCATAAAAAGTCTCCAACTGTGAAACTGATGAATACAAATTCTTACCATATAGTTCCGCTGCTAAATCTTCTCCGATATCTTCAGGCTGATTATCAAAGTCGCTTGCGTCAAGCACAACTTTTACTTTTTGTGGTAAATATTTCTGTGTAATTCTTAGAAGTTCATTTATTGCATCAGATGAAGCATTAGAATTCATATAGGCTAAGTAACCTAGACTCGCATCAGGATTAGTTATGAAAGATAAAAGATCCTGCATCTTTTCTGGTAGATCATGTTGACTAAATTCAGGCGCACCATAATTTTGTAGACGCTGATAATAAATTGACGGATCTAATTTCTCATTTGATGCATTTAACACAGGATAAGAAATATACACTCTGTCCTGCGCTAAGGCTAAAGACAAGCCAAACTGATAATTTTGATCTAAATTATTTAGTCGCTGATTATCTTCCAAATATGCATCAGATTCAAAACTACTTTGCAATTGATTTAAATTTTCTGTCGTCAAAAAACCGGGCTTTTTTTCAATTGCAGGTAAATTTCCGCTTGTCGCACCAATAATAAAGACTTGCTTATACCCACTGGCTTGAACCATTCCCATTTCTGATAAGTTGACAGCATCAAGAGTTGAAGGGATTTGCGAGAAAGTAGCTTCCTTGAATGCGCTAATCATCATATTAAAAAATTCATCTAAATCAAATTGCTCTGGGTTAATTGCCAAATAATCTTTCAATAATTGAATCAGCAAGTCCCATAATTGTTCAGGTTGCTGTGCTTGTTGCAAATCACCAGATTCATTCGCATCATCGCGCCATTGTTCTAAACGCTCAGCAATTCCGTTCTTAGTCAAAAAATCAAAGAATATGGTTAGAGCTTTTTGACTATCCTTTTCTTGCTCTAATTTAGTAAACAAATTTGTAACTTTATCTACCAAATAACCACGTAATCGATCAATTTTGACCACTTCTTCATCAATTTTGTCTAATCTGATAACTTCTGCACTTACAAAATCTGCAAAATGTTTTTTCCACAAATTATGATTAATTCCGTGAGCTAAAACAAAATTTTCTAATTCATCTACATCATGAATATACTCAGCTTCTTCTTTATACCAAGATGGGATGAGCAAATGCGTCTTTAATATGGCAAGCATACTCTGCGTCTGAAATGGACTATCCTTTAAGTCACGTAAATTGAACAGATTTTCAATCAATACAACTAGAGGGTGATATTTCATTTCCTGCTGCAAATCATTAAAGAAAGGAATATTATTTTGCCGCAAAATTGGCGTTAAATATGTCTCATATTCTTTCAAATCTGGTGCCAAAATCAGAAAATCACGGTAGCGATAATTATTAAGAGCCACTTGTTGATAAATTGTTCGCGCAACAAAATATGCTTCCGCATATCGAGAATCAGCTTTAACAAGTTGTACTTGATTTAATTCATCAACTTTAGGAATCGTTTCTGTCCAAAGGCTGTTTAGGATTTCACTTGAAGTAGGCTCAGCAGCAATCGGAAATTCATTTGCTACATAATCCATATCTCTCTCTTGCAAAAACGAAACTAATCGCTGGATAGTTTGTTGAATGACGTAATCATAATCTCCTTCTTCGGCTTTAGGATTGATGTTTCCTAGTCTCGTTTTAAAAGCCAGTGTTACATCTTTAGCTTTTCTCATTAAGATTTGAATAGTTAACATTTCCTGCAGAGAAAAATGAGAGAAATCACAAAAATAAAAACTAACATGTTTTAAATCAGAATTTTTAGCTAAAATTTCATTCAACTGTACTTGTACTTCGTTTTTAGTTGAAAATTTGCCCGCTATTTCCTCAATAAAAGCATTATAAATAATCCGTAAATCATGAATTTTACTTTTAGTTTCTTGATCTAAATTAGTTTCATCTATGTTATCCAAATCCAAATTGCCGTCATACACTTGTAAAATCGTATTATAAAGTTGACGTACCATCCCTGAATTACTCTGTTCAAAGATAATCAGCTCGTCTTGCTTTTCCTCAATAATATGGGTTAGCAACATCGCACTAGCAGCATCATCTAATTGTGTAGGCAATCCCTGTTCAGCATCTTTTAAGAAAAACCACGCTAAACGCGAGAACGATAACACGTACAGATTTTTGACTGCTGTCTCCGTTTGCTTTTTCTTAGATGCAAGTTTATTAATCGCTCTAACTTCTGTGGTAAACTTAATATGATTAGGAACGATGATAAAAGTTTTGTTTTCTGGGTGCTTTTGATAATTTTCAATTGCTGAGGCCAGAATTTTTTCTTGTAATGGGTCAGTTTGTCGTCCTGTTAAAATTTTGATCATTTGTTCGCACTTCCTTGTTTATTATTTTATCATAGCAAGGTTGATATCTTTTATTAAATCTATTTTAAGGATGATTAAAAAATGAAAACTAGTTTTTTAGCTCATGGGAAAGTAATTATTATTGGTGAACATTCTGTTGTTTACGGCTATGATGCTTTAGCGATGCCTATCAAAGCTTTGCATATTAAAACTACTGTCGAAAACAATTCTAAAATGTGGATGGATACCGCACGCTACCATGGCTCTTTTTATGATGCTCCGAGTGAATATGATGGTCTGAAGTATGTTGTCAAAGCTATGCAAAAAAAGGCAAACAACGATGAGCCATTAAAGATCACATATACTGGAGAAATCCCTATGGAACGAGGATTTGGCTCCAGCGCTACAGTTGCTCTAGGTACTACAAAGGCTTTAAACGAATTCTTTTCTTTAAATTTATCTGAATCTGAAATTATGGCAGTTACCAATCAGGCAGAAATGATTAATCACGGCAAGGCTTCTGGTCTTGATGCCGCTACAGTTAATTCCAACTACTTAGTATTTTTTAACAAAAAAATGGGACCCAAAGTTTTACAAGCTGAATTAGGTGCTACACTTTTAATTATGGACACTGGAGAATTAGGCAATACTAAGAAGGCTGTTACTCAAGTAAGTCAACTTTTAAGTGAATCAAAAAAGGCAAATGTTAATATGAAACGCTTAGGCGAATTAGCTGATCTGACAAAAAAAGCCTGGATTGATCATGATATCAAAACTGTAGGTAATATTTTTAATGAAGCACAAACGATTTTGCATTCTTTTAATATTTCAACTACCAAAATTGATCAATTACAAAAAATTGCTCTAGATAATGGTGCCCTTGGCTTCAAATTATCTGGTGGTGGCTTAGGCGGAATTACTATTGCTCTATGCGAGAACCAAGAAATCGCCAAAAACATTGCGGATAAATGTCAAGATCTAATTAGTAACTACTGGGTGGAGAAAATTTAATGTCAAAAATAGTACGTGCTCATACAAATATCGCTTTAATTAAATATTGGGGTAAAGCAAATGCGGAGTTAAGACTTCCCTTAATGTCTAGTCTCTCAATGACACTAGATGCTTTTTATACCGATACTACAATCGAAAAGACAAACGATGATCCTGCTTTTTATTTAAATGGAAAAAAGCAAGATTCTAAACAAAGCCAACGAGTTTTTTCATATTTGGCCAAACTTCAAAATAAATTTGGTTTTCATGACAACTTAATCGTTAAATCTGTTAATCATGTTCCAACCTCTGCTGGACTCGCCTCTTCTAGTTCAGCCTTCGCCGCATTGGCAGCTGCTTTTTGCCAATGCTATAATATCCAAGTTGACAAAAAAGAGTTGTCACGTTTAGCACGAATCGGTTCTGGTTCCGCATGTCGCTCTATTTTTGGTGGGTTCTCGGTTTGGCAAAAGGGAGATTCCGACGAAAGTTCTTATGCATATGCTTTAGATGAACATCCTCAAATGGATCTACACCTTTTGGCTGTAGAATTAAACACTAAGCAAAAGAAGATTTCTTCTACTAGCGGCATGAAAGAAGCACAATCTTCTCCTTTCTTTAAGCCTTGGCTTGAACGCAATGAAAGTGAACTAAAGCAAATAATTACGGCCATTAAAAATAATGACTTTACCGCATTAGGTGAACTAGCAGAATTAAATGCTAATGAAATGCATGCCATCAATTTAACCGCTCAACCTGAATTTACGTACTTTGAACCAGATACAATTCGCGCCATTAAATTAGTTGAAGATCTTCGCAAAGAAGGAATTGAATGCTACTATACTATAGATGCTGGTCCAAACATTAAAGTTCTTTGCCGGTTAAGAAATAGCAAAGAAATTGTTGAACGCTTTAAGTCAGTATTTAATAATGTTAATATAGTGATTGCAAATTTTGGTCCTGGTATTACCTACTTGGATTAATCGTTGTAATAGAAAGTTAATTAGATTCGAGGATTTAATTCTTTTGATAACAGAAAAAGCACCCGGAAAATTATATATCGCTGGAGAATACGCCGTTTTAGAACAAAACTGTCCTGCTGTTTTAGTTGCCGTAAATCAATTTGTACGTGTTTCAATTACTAAAAGCAAGACTTCTACGGGCTTAATCCACTCTAAACAATATTCACAAGATTCTATTCACTGGATCCGTCAAGGTTCTAAGATGGTAATCGATAATCGTGATAACCCATTTGAATACATTTTATCTGCAATTTCTTACACAGAACAATATTGTATTGAACAAAACATTAAGATGAAAGTCTACGATCTGCATGTTAATTCAGATCTAGATTCTGCTGATGGTAAAAAGTATGGTTTAGGTTCAAGTGCCGCTGTCACTGTAGCTACGGTTAAAGCTATTTTACACTTCTATGGTGTCAAAATGAGCAATGAACTAGTATATAAATTATCTGCCATTTCCCATTATTCTGTCCAAGGTAATGGTTCTGCTGGTGACATTGCAGCTAGTGTTTATGGTGGTTGGCTAGCCTACCAAACTTTTGATAAAAAATGGCTACAATATGAATTAGCTAATAAAACCTTATCAGAAGTCATAAATGAAGCTTGGCCAGGACTTAAGATTGAGTTGCTAACCCCACCTCACGATATGAAATTAATGATTGGTTGGAGTCAAAAGCCAGCATCAACTTCTCGTTTAGTTGATGAAACCAACGCTAATAAGGCAGCTTTAAATATGGAATACAAAAACTTCTTAGCTGCTTCTAGAGAATGCGTATTAAAGATGATTGCCGGCTTTGAGGCAAATGATATTCCATTAATAAAGAAGCAAATTCGTGTTAATCGTCATTTATTACAACATTTTGCTAAAATTAACCAAATTGCCATTGAAATTCCACGTTTGACTCAATTAATCAAAATTGCTGAAGACTTTGGTGGTGCCGCAAAAACTTCTGGGGCTGGTAATGGTGATTGCGGAATTGTAATCACTGATGCAGATACTGACGTTGATGCCTTAGAGAATGAATGGCGTCGTAATGGTATTCTGCCTTTGAACTTTAGAGTTCACCAAATTAGCCTTGCTCACTAATTGGAGAAAAATATGTCAATTAGATCTGAAAGAAAAGAAGAACATCTGAAATTAGCTCAGATGTTTTTTAATAAAGAAAAATATAATAGTTTTGATCAAATGCATCTGTTACGCCCTGCTCTACCAGAAAGTAAGGTTGATCAATCTGTTTTGGCAACAGAAATGTTTAATAAAAGCGTTTCTGCTCCTTTTTTTATCAATGCAATGACAGGTGGATCAAAGCAATCCTTAATAATTAATCAGGCTCTGGGAAAGATCGCACATCAAGAAAAGATTGCTCTAGCTCTTGGTTCTGCTAGCATTTTAGCTAAGGAAAAGGATCAATTAGAAAGTTTTTATGTTGCTCGCAATGAAGATCCAAATGGCGTTTTAATTGTCAATGTTAATCCAGAAACTCCCATTAGTGCGATTAAACAAACAATAAATGAATTGCAAGCTGATGCATTACAGATTCACCTTAATACAGTCCAAGAAATTGCAATGCCAGAAGGTGATCGTGACTTTATTTGGCTCGATAAAATCAAGAATATCCTCGATCAAATTTCCATCCCCGTGATTATTAAGGAAGTAGGATTTGGTCTTGATCAAAACAGCATTCACCTGCTTAAAGAAAATGGCATTAAGTACTTTGACATTGCAGGTGCTGGGGGAACAAATTTCGCTCAAATTGAAAATGCACGTAATTCACGGGATGTTTCTTATCTAGAAGACATCGGATTACCTACTGTTGTTTCAGCCTTAATGGCACAAAAAGAAAACGTTAATTTTATTGTTTCAGGTGGTGTATGTAACCCGCTAGATATTTTAAAAGGGCTAGCTTTAGGTGGACAATTTGTTGGTATTTCTAATGTATTCTTGCAAGAATTCAACAAGAATGGTTTTGAGGGACTTCAAACCTTAATCAGCGATTGGAAAGATGAATTAGCTGCTTTAATTGCGATTTATGGTAAAAACGATTTGGCATCCCTACCCCAAATAAAAAAATACTATGATCTACAACTAAAGAACCAAATAGATCAATTAATTTAATATCAAAAAAGCACTAGACAATCTAGTGCTTTTATTTTACATAATTTTTATTATTTTGGCCTCTATATCTTTCTTACTTTTATTTTTATTGTAGAAAGAAAAAGGATTAAGCATTCCTGATCCCCGGATCTAACGCTTAATCCTTTTAATATTTATTTAGTTCTTTTTCTTACGGTCCAAGCCGAAGATTGAGAAACAGTCGAAAAATTTCTTTTATAGCCGCAACTGCCGCGATTATTTTCTAAGTCCTTTAGGATAGAAATTTTTCAAAATTCCATTACCAGTAATTTTGCCAAAACTAAAAATCATTTGACTATAACTAACCAGCACAAAACCACGCAAATCACTTTGGACCTTAATCGTTTCTCCATGTAAGTACTTTTGGTAATCATCCAAGGTTGCCAAATCAACTACACATGTCTGCTCCAATTGACCTAATACTTCTGCAAGTTGATGACCCGGTTCGAATCTCTTTTTCTTTAGAATTCCTAATTCGACACCATTATTAACAATGTGCAGCTTAGTCTTTTCAGGTAAAACAATCGCAGGAATAAAGACATGATCATTTCTAACCATTGCCTTTTTAGACCAATCACTCAAACTAGTAGGCAAATTAAATTGATTAATCACCTCTGCAACTAGTTCTTGTTCGTTCTTAGTCAAACGCAATGGATTCTTTTTTTGCTTTTTCTTTTTACTCTTTTTGGTTACAACTTCTACATTGCCACCATTTTTCTGCAATACAGCAGCAAACTGACCTTCACCGACCCCATCTTGTGGCCAAAATCTAAGCGTTTTGGTTAATTCTGGATTATTATCACTCCACTCAGGATGACCTAGACTTATTCTTTCATCTTTGATTCCAGTATCTAAAATACTAAAATCGTGTTCATTAACTAACCAGCTAACAATTTGTTCATCTTCTTCTGGAGCAAACGTACAAGTCGAATAGATCAAGCGTCCATTTGGCTTGAGCATCTTAACTGCTTCGTTCAAGATATCTTTTTGTCTTCTTTGACATGTCAAAACATAATCTTGAGACCAATAATCAATTGCTTCAGGATTCTTTCTAAACATCCCTTCCCCACTACATGGAGCATCAACTAAAATTACGTCAAAAAATCCTGGAAAAACTGGTGATAATGCTTCTGGACTTTCATTAGTAATCAGTGCATTGCTTATTCCCCAACGCTCAATATTTTCTCTCAAGGCTTTAGCTCTAGTACCTGAGATTTCATTAGCAACTAACAGTCCTTCGTTTTCTAGCTGCTCTCCTAATTCAGTTGTTTTCCCACCAGGAGCAGCACAAAGATCTAATACCCTGTCTCCAGGCTTAACACCGCTCAACGCAGCAGGAAACATCGCAGCAGGATCTTGCGAATAAACGTATCCACTTACCCATTCAGGATCTTCACCGCTTATTTCGCCATAATATGCATCCCTAAGATCAGGAATTGGTTTATTTAAGTCATAAGATAATTTGATCGGATTCTTTAACGTATTAATTCTAAAAGCTTTTTTGCTTTCTTCATTCATTGCCGTAAAAAGTGCTGTCGCTTCTTTATCGCCTAATAATTTTTCGTATTTTTCTTTAAATTCAACGGGTAGCTTTAACAACTTTTTTATCCTTTCTTATTAAGTGATATAACGTGATACAAAATGCCACTACATTCATTAGCCATGCCATAAGTAAAACTATGCTCAACACACTAGCCACTGAATAAAATGCATGCCATCTTAAAAAGATATATGCTAAAAGTCCACAAACGCCTTCTACCATTAAAGTACGAGCACTACGATTAATTACCCAATTGCGGAATAAATCGCCATGAAGGTGGGTTAATTTAGCTTGTCGCATCATTAAAATTGCAAGTACTATATTAGTTACCACACCTAGTATCATGCAAGTTACTAACATTAAAATATTAGGCAATACTGACAAGCGGTCACGGTGATGTTCCTGTACAAATGGAGGAATATGAAGCTTAGCGTGATAATGTTTAGCTATCTTACTAATTACATACGGAGTACTATCAATCACTATCCTATAATTTCTTAACTGATCTCGTGCTGTAGGCTGATTTACTCCTGTGCTCAGATAATATTTATCCATTTCAACTTGAGGATAATTTTTAAACGTGCCAATTACAGAATAATAATTTCGTCCTAAAACAACATATTTATTATTTTGTGCTTCTAAAACATTGATCTTAGCGGTAGGACCTAATACAGCAAATGAGACTTTCCCTTCAAAATCATCTGGAGAAAAATAGCGTCCTGTTTCTGTCGGCAAACTTTTTACCACATGATTACTCCAGACTAAGACCTGCTTTTTTTCATAATTACTATCGAAGTGTAATTGAATCTGATGATTTTTATAGTTCTTATTTAGGTAACGTAAAAAAGAACTAATGCTTTCATCGCTATCTGTTCTAAAATAGCGTGTATTGTTAGTCAGCCCATGGGCTTCTAATACTTCATCTGCATAATCAGATTGAATATTAGAAATCATAGTGCCTATTCCCAAAAACATAATTAACGGTACTAAAAGTAAAAAAATTCTTTTAAAATTCATTATCTATCTCAAATATCCGTTCATCAATAAAATCAAAACTTTGAAATGAACTATTAATTTCATTCAAAGCTGCTGTATGTTTAAACCAATTACGTTGCCAGAATTCTGGCGAATTAGTTGCCCCATTTTCTTCACCAATGAAGATAAAATGCTTTGCATTACTATATTTTTGCCATGCATCAATTGCCGCAAGATCACTTTGACCGAAATTGGGTGACCAAGAGCAAAGAATCAAATCCACATCGGAATACTTTTTTATTGCTTGCGCTGCTTCTAAATTAATAACTGGATGAAATGGCTCCGCACCTGTTGATGAAGTCTTAGCCCATTCTAAGGAATCCGTACTTATTGTTTGAATTCCAACATTTGCTAGTGTACTTGACCAATAAGCATTGCCAGCCATAATTTCCAAAGCAGTATCAATCTGCATCTTATCTTTTATCAAAGCTGCCGTTTTTAAATTGGCTATTGACCAAATGCCATATTTCAAAGATAAGTATTGCCGAAAATTATTAAATAAGTTATTAATATCGGTTAATTTTCTTTTTTTATTATTTCCGATTTCTTTTAAAACATCTTCAAATTGATCTGGTAATAATCCCAATTTATCTGGTGCGGCTTTTAACGGCTTACCATTACCAACGTAATGATCAATTTGTTTTATTTCTTCTACTTGACCATGTATCAGAGGATGATTAATTTCATCATCTAACATAGTTAATTTGTGCAAATAATTCGTCATATCTTCCTACCTTACCTAATGATTTTACCATTCAAAGTCATAGAAATCAGTTATAATAAAAATAGCAAATAAAAGGAGATTGTTTATGGGAAAAAAAACTAAGAAGAAAAATGAAGACGAAGAAAGCATAGGTCATTTTGTTCTCGATATAATCATTATGTTTGCGATTTTGATGGGGATTTACTATTTTGTATTTAGCTTTTTCCTTTCAAATGAAACAGTTTCTGGCCCCTCAATGCAGCCAACATTTGAAAATGGTGATCGTTTAATTGCCGTTCGTCATTTTACGCCTAAGCGCAATGATATTGTGATTTTAAAAGCTCCTGATCAAAAAGGCGCTTTATATATCAAGCGTGTAATTGGCACGCCTGGCGATATGGTTACTTCAAAAAATGATAAGCTTTACATTAACGGTAAGCAAATCGCTGAACCATATTTGAATAACAAGTATGAAAAGCAAGCTCATCGTTTAGGAGAACTATATACTAACAATTTTACATTAAAAGAAAAAGTACCTAAGAATCACTACTTCGTCATGGGTGATCATAGAGATGTTTCTAAAGATTCTCGTTACTTTGGCTTTGTTAAACGGAGTGCACTTATTGGGAAAGTTGTCTTCCGCTACTGGCCATTTACTCAGTGGAAAACATTTTAATTATTTAAAAGTTTTATTTTGTATATAATTTGATTAAAATTAAAGTGTAAGGAGAGATTATTATGAATGAGCAACAAGAAGAATTATCGAACGCAATTATTGATTTTCAAGTTAAACACCATGTTAATGATACTGATTTAGCTTTTGCTAGTCACCTATCTGTTGAAAAGGTGCATGCAATGAAAACTGGTGATGGGGAATTCACCAACGAAGAAATTAATCAACTTTATGACTATATGTCTGCTAATGCTTAATTAGTAATCATAAAAAGGTGTCTGGGAAAAAACTAACTCTCAGATACAAAAAGACGATCAATCTAACTCTTAATTTGAGTTGCTTGACCGTCTTTTTCTTTTCGCTTAAACAAAATTGGTCCTTTGACCATCTTCTGTTCCAATATTTGCTTAAATTCATCATCATGAAGGCTATTCCAATATAGGTTTCAACCTTCTTTTTGCCTCTTAAATGAGTTCGACGCATGCCAAAAACATTCTTCAAATGTCCAAAAATCGGCTCCACATCATACTTTCTCATTCTGTAGATGTGACTGCCTTCAGGACTTGGGAGAACTGCTTTGGCTTTTTCTTTTAAGTATTGCCAGTTAGGATTATAGCGAACCTGCCACTGGCGCCCGCTCTTGGTTTTAGCTAAGCGCTCTAATTCTGGCGTTAACTGAAATTCATCTGCTTCATAAATCTTAAAATCGCGAATCTGACCAGTCGTTTTATCTTTACGCCGACTATAATATTTGAAGCTAAATCTAACGCCGTTTTGATCAAGGTAGTAATCGTCTTGTTCATCATAGAACCAGTTAGCTAG
>NZ_JAEHNT010000052.1:0-45397 GCF_016742815.1 Lactobacillus sp. A27 | reverse complement strand
TAGAAAAAGAACGATGATTTTCGCGAAGAATTTCATCGTTCTTTTTTCATGGCCTAGGATTTAGTTTTTTCCCAGACACTTTTATCTTCGTAACAACTTTTCAGCAAAATATAATTCGTAAATAATCCCGGCTACTGCAAAACAAGATGCAAAAAAGCCTTCGGTCAACACATTGATTATCGGATCAGTATTCGGATCGAATAACCAATCATTGTTGTTAAACAACATGTGGTGAAAAATTACAAAAAAACTATCAAAATTGGTTACTGCAAAAGGAAATACTACGATTGGCAATAACAATAAAATAAGTGCTGCAGATTTATCCAAGCTAAGCAGCGCTTTTTTTCTACGCTTTTTAAAAACAAAATACAGCATTAAACAAACAATAAATACGAGTACAGCAAAAACGAATAATTGCTTACATTCCGCAAAATGTTCTGCTGCATTAGCGGATGTGGGAAAATTATCCATTTTAAGCCGCTTTTTAAAGGGCCAGATCAAATAAATCATCAACTGGTTATAATTATGCATTACTTGAAATAAAGACATGTGAACAGTCTCATATGTCTTTTGTACCAGCATAAAAATAAACAAAAGCGGCCAGCTAGCGACAATAGCTCCCACTACACTACTCGAAATGGCAAACAAAAAATGATATATCAGTCCAAAAAAATTATCTTTTGTAATCATAGTTCGAATTCGTCTAAGTTATCAACCACATACGTTGGTTGGCGTTTGCCAACAATATCTTCTTTTTGAGTTACACCCGTCAAAGTTAATAATTGATCTACATCACTATTAAAACCTGCTTTGATATCAGTATCGTAGTTATCACCTACTAGTAAGGCATCATCTTTAGAATATCCTACTTTAGCTAAAGCCTTTTTTACGATGATAGATTCTGGTTTACCAATGTATAACGGATCTACCCCACTAGCCGCTGCAACAAAAACGCACTGAGATCCATTGCCTGGGATTAATTCATCCCCTGTAGGCAAATTCATATCAGCATTAGTACCAATAAAAGTAGCCCCGCGTCTAATTGCTCTTGAGGCTACACGAACTTTATGATAAGTCAAATCCTTGTCCATCCCGACAATAACGTAATCAGGATTTTCCTCATTAAGTTCAAATTCAGGATGCTGCAATAGCTCTCTCCATAAGCCGATTTCGCCAATGATGTATAAACCGATCTTTTTATTTGAATGATCTTTATTCTGACTCAAAATATAACTGGCTGTCGCCATACTTGGCGTATAAATATGATCAGTATCGGTTTCTACCCCGTGTCTCTTTAATTTATCGACCACCATTTGAGGTGTTCTAGTCGTATTATTGGTTAAAAATAAATAATCTTTTTTTTGCTCAATTAAACGATGAACAAATCTTACTCCTGATTCAACAGTATCCTTGCCACGATAAACTGTCCCATCTAAGTCAATTAAAAATACCCGGTAATCTTTCACTAGTTTTCCTTTCTTTTCTTAATAATAAAAGAATGATGACGTCCAAATTCTTTTTTGACTGCAATTGACTGCTTCTTTTTAAATTTGGTTTGATGAACTCGACGCTTCTTGAATGGATTATTTTCAGTTTTACGATATCCCTTGCCGTGACGTCGACGTGAGTGGAAGCGATCATTCTTACGATTACGTTCACGTTCATAATGCGGTTTGCGCGGTCTTTGATGTGAATAATGATGAGTAGGATTAGTTAATTCCAAAATAAAATACGGCCCACCCGGATTACAATATTCAGTTAAATAATCTACGATCGCCATCTCTTTTTTATCAATCGAAGTGCGAGCTTCATCTTTATAAAAGCCTTTTAAGCGCAGGTGGTCACTTGAAACATCCCCTACTAAATAATCATATTGATCCAAAAATGGATCATATTTTTTACGGAGCATTTCTAGATCGAGCGCATCCCGTTCATTAGTGACAATGGTATATAACTGATCATTAATTTTTATACTTTTACCATCCTGTACTACGTTAGCAAGCGGATGACGCAAAGGCTGCTCTTCTTCAAATTTATTTACTTTTTCCTCTGCGCTTTTTTCTGAATTAGTTTTATTTTTTTCTGTCATTTACTTCACTTCTCGATGATAGTGGGTATATTTTAGCTAAATAATTGCCAACAACTTCACGCAAAAATTGAGGGAATAGGAATTCATTTTCACCAACAATAGCTAAAGTCGGGAAGAATGGCACTAATACATAGTGATCAAGGCAAGCGATTTGATACTCTTCTTCTGGATCAATCTCATGACCATTGGCATAAACGATTCGCTTACGAGTATCTACTTTAATTCCCTTGTAATACATTTGCCCAAAGATCTTGCCTCTAAAGCTCATCCCTTGCAAATGAAAATGATCCAAATAATGGCGATTCTTTTCAATTTCCATTACTAAACGCCAAAGATCGCTGCCTTTTAAGGTAGAACGCACAACATGCATAGGATGTGGCAATGCCTTTTGCAAATCATACTGAGTTAAAACTCCACTCTTAAATGGGGTCAAAAATAATCCTGAACTCAAAATTGCTAAATCTGTCTTGGCAAAATCAGCAATCGCATCAAGCGAAACTTGAACTGCCGCAATTTTGTCATCATTAAATTTTTCAGGCAGCTTAGCTACTTTATGTTCAGACAAAAGTTTTTGACCTTTATCATAGTAGCCTTGAATAACTGCCTCATCTTCTGGCATTTCTGGCATTGAAGCTGTAGGAATCGTATCAGGTACGATTTTAGTTACATGGTGGTTTTCGAGTTCAACCTGAATATCGCCAACGTAATTACCCCATTTTCCAGTTTGAGTAATCCAAGTATGTTCAACTTTTTCACCATGAGCTAATAGATCATGACTGTGACCACCAACGATCAGATCGATTTGCGGATAATTCTTGGCAAGCCAGCGGTCCATCTTAAGTCCTACATGAGTAATCAGAATCAAAACATCATATTGATCCTTAATTTGAGCTAATTGTTGATCCATTGCATGACCTAGCATTTTGACATGCCAGTGATTAGGACCATAAGTCATGGGATATGCTGCAGTAAGGCCGATTAAAGCAATTCGCGTGTTTTTCTTGGTTTTAATAATTTTATGACCCACTGCCCATTTAGGCATGGATTCGTCTTCTTCACGCAAATTAGCCAAAATTACTGGGAAATCAGCATGATCAAACAATCTTTCTAACACCCAGTGCGGATTAGATATTCCTTCATTGTTGCCAATCGTGATCGCATCATAGTGAAAGCCATTCATTAATTTAATATTAGCTTGGCCTTCAGTTGCATCGGTTAAGGGATGCGAACGATCCATAAAGTCACCGGCATCAAAAGTATAAACTTCATCAACTGAAGTATCTGCCTGAGCCTTTTTTAAATAGCGCCCAATTTTAGGAAAGTGTTCAAAATGTGAGTGTAGATCATTAGTATGTAAAATTCGCAAAGTTTCCATTTTTGTACCACTTTCTATCCAATTCGATTGGCCTTCAATATCATGTGATAAGCATCCAAAATTTTGCCTTTAGGTTTATCCCATTCTACCCACTTAGGATTTTTCCAATCATCTTCATTAGTCAATGTCTGCAAATCATAAGTATCATTGATATATTTTTCATACTCAATTAATGCAGTAGTACGCGGAATATTCAACTGTAATATCCGTACTTTTTTAATTTCACCATGGTCCACCGCTAATTCAGCAATTCCATTTTGATCAATATTAGAAATTTCATAATAACGACTACCATCATTTCTGGTAATCTCTTCAATTAAATCCAATTGTTCCATCAATTTCACCCTTTTGGAATAACAGAATCATACTATAAATAGAAAAAAATGTGTAACCATGCTATTGTTAATATGCGATAGAGGTGTACACATATGAAATTTAAAAGCCAACTATTTTGGGCTCTTTTTTTTAGCTTAATCTTTTTAACAACAAGTGGTTTTACTGTTGTTGGTCACCGCGGCGATCCCATCAAGTATCCTGAAGAAACTATTCAGTCTGATGATTCTGCCTTCAATTCCGGTGCTGATTACGTCGAACTCGATCTCCAACTTTCCAAAGATGGAGTTTTAGTCATCTCTCATGATGACGACCTTGAGCGAGTCACTCATACACATGCAATTGTATCACAAAATAACTTTGAGACACTTAAACAGCTAAAGTATGATAATGGCGAACACGTAATGTCGCTTAATGAATTATTTGAGCATTATAAAAATAAACCTAGCGCCAAATTTGTTTTAGAAACCAAGATTGATCATAGTATCAACCCATCTTACGAATTAGAAGATAAAATTGCTGCAGTAGTTAAGAAGTATCATATGCAAAAACGTATCATGATTCATTCATTTTCTGCAGCAAGTCTGTTTCATTTTAGAAAAATAATGCCTGATGCTTATTTAATCTTCATTGTAGGTAGCTTAAAACGCATTAACTTCAGTATTTTACCTCAAGTAAATGCCGTAAACGCCGCTTCTGACATTGTTCAAGAGCATCCCTTCTTAATTCACTGGCTCCACAAATTGCATAAACAATTATTTGTCTGGGCAGAAATGGATGAATCACCTGCTCTTTGGCATTGGTTAATTAATCGTAATGTCGATGGAGTCGTTACCAACTTCCCCGCTACTGGGTTTAAATATAAATTAGCCAAAAGTGGTACTAAAAAATATGCTATCAATCGAACAGGAATCTATTTTGGTAAAACTAAGACCCCTACTATGATGAATCCCTATGTCCGAATTAAGGAAAAGAAATACGTTCGACCTAACCAAAAAGTTAATGTAACTTACGGCGTGCGAGTCGACAACAAATTATACTATCAGATAGCAGAAAAAACTTTTATTTCAGCGGAATTCGTCAACTTAGATTTACGCCGTAATGATATTGCACCTTATGAAAATAAAAAAATAATTGCTAAGCCTAACACTAAAGTAGCAATTTATAGTTATCCTGACAATCAAGCAAAAACAAAGAAATTCTTGCCTGCTAACACATTATTTAAAATTCAAAACTTTAATGGCGGTCCTAAGAACATGTGGCTTTACACCAAGAAAGGTTGGATTAAGGCTGATCAAATACTTTTCTACGGCTTTTTCAATAAAAAAGCTTTTCAGCAATATAACAACTTGCCACGAGTAAGCAAATACACGAACTTAGTTTTATTGACTTTCAATCCTAATAAATTAATCTTCACATCAACTTATTGGCAAAAGCGAAAACAAATTAATCAAATTATTCACTAAATTAAAAAAAAGCAGTTTTTATCAACTACTTCTTTTTTTGATACTTTTTATTGATTTAAAGTACTTTGTTTTTTAACTAATTCATATGGCAATTCAATATGAGTTTCGTCAACTTCTTCATTATTCATCAACTTAGTTAACATTCTCATAGCTACCGCACCCATATCATAAAGTGGCTGCTTGATTGTAGTCAAGGCTGGACGAACAACAGAAGCAAGTTGAGTTGCACTTGCAGTAACAATTTCCAAATCCTCTGGTATCTTCTTGCCTGCATCCATGGCTGAGTTCAAAATACCAACAGATGAAATATCACGGGTAACAATTACACCATCGATACCATCTTTAACGAGTTGTGGGTATAAATTGTAACCATCTGAATAATCCTTAACCCCGGTGTAAACATGTGGTTCACCCAGATTATTCTCTTTGATAAAGTCTTTGTATGCTGGAATTCTATTTTCACCATTTACCACTGCATCTTCATCACCAACCACGAGTGCCAAGTTCTTCTTGCCATCGTGCATTAATAAATTCAATGCTTCGGTATCAGCTTTCTTATAATCAATAGTTACGGATGCAAACTCATCGCGATTATCCTTAGTCCCAGCTAATACTACTGGAGTATTAGTTCTCTTAAATGCTTCTGCAGCTTCGTTTGGCAAACGGTTTGACATGTAGATCACGCCATCTACTTGCTTATTAAGCAAACTTTGAATTACTTGATCTTCCTTCATCAAACGATTTTCAATACTGGTAATGATAATGTTATACTTGTATAAAAGTGCAATATCATCAATACCCTTAGATAATTCTGCAAAATATAAATTAGTCAAATCTGGGACGATTAACCCTACTGTAGTGGTACGCTTAGATGCTAAACCTTGCGCTACAGCATTTGGTTGATAGTGTAATCTTTTAATTACTTCAAGAACACGATCACGTGTCTCTTTTCTCACATTATTATTGCCGTTAACAACACGAGAAACTGTCGCCATAGACACCTTAGCTTCTCGAGCAACATCATAAATTGTAACTTCTTGTTTATGCATTGCTTATTCTCAGTCCTTCCGAAAAATCCTTCACCTTAATTTATCATTATTTTGCTCTAAGTGCAAACGTTTACAGCTTTTCTTTCATTTTTTCATACAAAAACATGATATACTGACACTAAACTAACAAAAAAAGAGGCTATTTATGAACTTAGATAAATTACAACAATGGCTGCAAGATTCAAACAATGATATTGCATACATTTCTAACCCAATTACTATTTCTTATTTCACGGGATATTCTATGGATCCTCATGAACGTATCTTTGCTTTGCTCGTATTTAAAGATGCAGATCCTTTTATTTTCTGCCCTGCTTTAAATGTAGAAGAAGCAAAAGATTCTGAATGGAACGGTGATGTTTTTGGTTACCTTGATTCAGAAGATCCATGGGAAGTAATCGCCAACAACGTAAGAAAGAGAACTAAAGATACTCACACCTGGGCTATCGAAAAAGACGATCTTTCCGTTGCTCATTACCAATACCTGCGCGGCGAATTTCCAAATGCAAGTTTTACTAATGATGTTTCTTCATTCATTGAAAGACTTCGTCTTTACAAGACACCAGAAGAAATTAAAAAATTACAAGGCGCTGGTGCCGAAGCTGATTTTGCCTTTCAAATTGGTTTTGATGCAATCAGAACCGGTGTGACTGAAAGAAGTATCGCTGGTCAAATTGATTACCAATTAAAGATTCAAAAAGGCGTAATGCACGAAAGTTTTGAAACGATCGTCCAAGCTGGTAAGAACGCAGCTAACCCACACCTTGGTCCAACTATGAACACTGTTCAACCTAACGAATTAGTTTTATTCGACTTAGGTACTATGCATGATGGTTACGCATCTGACTCAAGTAGAACAGTCGCTTATGGTACGCCATCAGACAAGCAACGTGAAATTTACGAAGTTGACCGCGAAGCACAACAAGCCGCAATTGAAGCTGCTAAGCCTGGTATTACTGCTGAAGAACTTGATAGCGTTGCTCGTGATATCATTACTAAAGCCGGCTATGGCGAATACTTCATTCACCGTTTAGGCCACGGTATCGGTAAAAATGTCCACGAATATCCATCAATCGTTCAAGGCAATGATTTAGTTCTTGAAGAGGGGATGTGCTTCTCCATTGAACCAGGTATCTACATCCCTGGCTTTGCTGGAGTAAGAATTGAAGACTGTGGTGTCGTAACCAAGGATGGTTTTAAGACATTTACACATACCAATAAAGACTTGAAGATTATCCCTGTTAGAGATTAATCTAAAATTTAGACGCAAAAAAAGCTGACATGACGTCAGCTTTTTATTTTGCGATGAATAATTGATTATTCTTCTGAATTATCTGGAGTTGAGGCAGTATTGTCATTTTCAGCATTGTTCAAATCATCAACTGATTTTTCTGCGTTATCGCCATCAGCAACATCATTGTCCTTGTTTGAATCATCAATAACGATGTCATCGAAGTCCTTTAATTCTGAATCATCTTCAACGTTCTTTGGGAATGAAGCTAATTGATTCTTAACGATTTCAGTACCATTGTCGTACTTCTTCTTCAAATCCTGAAGTTTATCGTTGTCTTTAATCTTGTTCTTAACATCATCAACTTGTTCATCACTAACAAGTAATGAACCTGCAATAAAGCCTGCTGCACAACCAGCTACAGCACCTAATACGAAACTTGCAAATTTTTTCATAGTGAAATCCTCCTTTATTAATTTTCACCTCTACGGCGTCTGCGTCTTGCAAAAGCAGTAGCCGCAATTGAAGAAACAAGACCAGCGTGACTAAAATGATTGCTACTAAAGCGTTTAGCGATCTTCTTTGATGAATCATTCAATTCTGATACGCTCTCACCCAAATCAGCAGCAGCTTTTACTACTGGATCCAACGTCTTCATTTTACCATTAACATCGATCATTAGGTCGTTAGTTTGATCTAATAAATTATGAGTTTGATCCATCAGACCATCCATATCTTCAGAAAGCTTCTTCATTGATTCATTAGTTGTCTGAATAGTAGCACTTGTTTCTTTCAAAACTTTTGCTGTACGAATAAGCATAGGGATCGTAAATAATACTAAAATTAAGAATGCAATTGCGGCAATTAAACCTGCTAAAGCACCATAAGAAATTGTCATCTTCTAACTTCTACCTCCATATACCATCTAAAAAAAGTCTAGCATGAATATACTTTATTCTCAATTAATGTCTTGTTATTCTTTTATTATAACCTATTAAATTCAAGAAAGGATATTATAAAACTATTTATGAAAATACCCACATTACCTACTCATTTCAGTATGCATAAAATTCAGTTCAATTGGGACAAAATTGGGCAAAATTTTCTATCAATTATTTGGCAACTAGCCATTACTACCCTAATCTTTTACCTTTTATCCCACTTTGGTCACAAGATAATTAACAACTACTTGGCTAGACACAATACAATTAGAAATAAAAGGACTAAAACAATTACTGCTTTAATCAACAGTATCTTTCAATATACCTTGATATTCTTTTATCTTTTCGGTATTTTATCCATTATCGGCGTGCCAGTGGGAACTTTATTAGCCAGTGCCGGAATTTTCTCTCTTGCCTTAGGTATGGGGGCCCAAGGTTTTGTGAGTGATTTAGTTAACGGCTTCTTCATTTTAAGTGAAGACCAATTTGATGTCGGCGATACAGTTTCCATTAATGGTCAAGTCGGTACTGTAGATCAATTAGGTCTTAGAACCACTCGATTAAAAGCATCAGATGGTTCAATAATTTACATTCCTAACCGCAATATTACGATTGTACAAAATCTGGCCCATAATGCTATTGGACTAACTATTAATCTTGAATTAGATGCAGACAATGACTTTAGTCATATCACCAAAATTATTAAAGAGGTTAATAAATCAATTAAACCTGAAAAAGGCACCGTTTCTTCTGGCCCTTCAATTATTGGGGTTACTGGGCAAAATGGACGCACAGTTACCTATGGCGTTTATTTTAAGGTAAAACCTGAAAAGCAATCGATAGTTAAAAATTTATATTTAGGTAAATACATTCAAGCTTTGCAAAAAAATGATATTAAATTTGCAACAACTGCTAGTACAATCAAAACTAGCGCATAGAAAAAAGTGTTTAGAACGAAAAATTCTAAACACTTTTTTAATTGAATTGTTTTAGCCAATCAGGCAATTCTTGCAACAATTTTCTCACTGCATTACCACGATGAGAGATTTCATTTTTCTCATCTGTTGTCATTTGTGCAAAAGTCTTACCCTTTTCAGGAATAAAGAACAGTGGATCATAACCAAATCCATCTTCACCGCGTGGTGCAGCAAGGATCCGGCCTGAACAAGTACCTGAAACAACTAGATCTTTATCAAACTCACCTGGCATTGAAACAACGATCGTCGTCCAAAACTTGGCCGTTCTCTTTTCATCAGGTACACCGCCTAAATTAGCCAACAACTTGGCATTATTCTTGGCATCATTATGAGCTTCACCAGCATAACGAGCACTTCTTACGCCAGGTTCACCATTTAATGCATCAACCATTAAGCCTGAATCATCCGCAATTGTTGGTAATCCTGAAAATTCTGCTAACTCATGAGCTTTAATCTTGGCATTTGCTTCAAATGTTCTTCCACTTTCAATTGGATGAGGCGGATTATCTAAATCTGCATTAGTTTTAATTTCAACATCCACTCCAGCTCTTTTAAAAGCTTCCTTTAATTCCTTAGCTTTTCCTTGATTGCCAGTCGCAAATAAAATTTCCTTAGTCATTATAAATTCCTCGTATCTACTTGATGACTAGTCAAATCTGCTTGTCCTAAAAATCTTCTCCCCATTTCTGAGAATTTATCAGGATCTCCAGTGGTGTAGTATTCATGTTTTCCAGCTTGATCAGATGAACTAAATAAACCATCACGCCGCATAACATTAAAAGTATATTGTGCTACTTGATCAGCAGGATCTACGATTTGAATCTTATCACCTAATGCTTCCGCAAATTCATTTTGAATTAGTGGATAATGCGTACAGCCCAAAACAAAAGTATCAAAATCTTGACCTTTAAGTGGGGCAATACTGCGTTTTACCGCTGCTAAGTTTGTATCATAATCCTTTTGACTTTCAATGAGTGGAGCAAGCTCTGGCGCTGCAACTTCCATCACCTTGATATCAGGATCTCTGAATTTAATTTCTTTTTGATATGCATGTGAGTTAATCGTTACCGGAGTTGCTACTACTGCGACTTTTTTATTTTTAGTCGTTCTAGCCGCAGCTAAACTACCTGATTGAATAACCCCGATAACTTGTTGTTCAACTTCATTTTGCAAAGTTGGCATTGCTACTGCAGTAGCTGTGTTGCAGGCAAAGATAATCAACTTTACTTTCTTTTGCAATAAAAACTTCACACTTCGGCGTGTAAGTTCAATAATTCGTTCACGACTTTTATCACCATAAGGCATATTGGCACTATCACCAATAAAAACAGTAGATTCGTGAGGCAACTTTTCAATTACTTTTTTAACAACTGTAAAGCCGCCAACACCCGAGTCTAACAATCCAATGGGACGATTATCCATAATAAAAACCTCTTATTAAGAAAAAATTATTTTCTACTCCTACTAGTTTACGGTAAAATAAAAAAGAATAAAAGGGATGAATAAGTTTATGACAGAAAACGCAAACGAACACGTATATTTTATTAATCAACTTTACCGTGACTTTCTTTTACCAACTATTTTAGGTGATGACGATGCCCCTATTCTTTATTGGGCTGGCAAAAGAATTTCACGTCACTACGACTTAAGCGATTTTGATGATTTGGTTGATTTCTTCCATATGGCTAAATTTGGTACTCTTGTAAAAACCAAAGAAAGAAGAGCCTCCATCACTTTTGAATTAAGCGGTCAAAATATCGAAGATCGTTTAGATAGTGATAGTAAAGAATTTTCTCTTGAAAGTGGCATGATCGCTGAAGCCGTTCAAAAAGAGACTGGCAAAACCACTGAAAGTGAAATTACTATCTTACCTAAAGAAAAGAAAGTTCAAATCATTGCTCGTTTCGGCTAAAAATTTAGCAAAAAAGATAACTTTTTTATAGACTATAATTTATTATTACTATATGCTTTACCTTAGATTAAAATATTTTTAGATTTAGATATAGGAGTAATAAAATGCTTAAGGAATTCAAACAATTTATTGCACGCGGAAACGTTATTGATTTAGCAGTCGGTGTGATTATCGGTGCAGCTTTTACAGCAATCGTAAAATCACTTGTTAAAAACTTAATCAATCCGCTCATCGGTCTTTTTATCGGTAGAATTGACTTGTCTAACTTAACTCTTAAAGTAGGAGAAGCTAATTTTAGATACGGAAGTTTTCTAAATTCCATCATCAATTTCCTTATTATTTCCTTCATTGTCTTCTTAATCGTAAAAGCCGTTAATAAATTTACGAAAAAGGAAGAAGAAGAAACTCCAGCTGCTCCAACTGAAGTAGACTACTTAAAAGAAATCCGTGATCTTCTTAAAGAAAAAGAAGCATAAAAATAAAGCTTGTGGCTTCGCCACAAGCTTATTTTTTTATTTTAATTAACCAGCGTATTGATCCAAAATTTGGTTCAACTTTTCCTTTGGAGTGTAACCAGTTAAACGATCAACAATTTGACCATTCTTCTTAATAATCAAAGTTGGGATAGCCATAATACCAAGATTCTTAGCAGTTTCTTGATTGTGGTCAACATCCATCTTTGTAAACTTAACATCTTGACGTTCTTCTGCCAATTGGTCAATTACTGGTGATTGCATCTTACATGGACCACACCAAGTTGCCCAAAAGTCTGTTAAAACAACGCCATCTTTAGTTTCTTCTTCAAAATTTTGATCAGTAATTGCATCAACCATATGCTTTACCTCTTTCAATTAATATCGTTTTATCTTTAAATCTATATTAATAATATATCAGTTTTACTTACTTTTTACAAGAGGATTGCTTACTTTAATTTAACAATTGTGGCACCATTACCGCCTTCGTTAGCAGGCGCGTAATTAAAGCCTTTAACGTGGTTACTGCTACGCAAATATTGCCAAACGCCTTTACGGATTGCACCAGTACCGATCCCATGAATAATAGTTACAATATCTAAACCTGCCAGTAATGCGGAATCAATATAACGATCTAAATTAGTCATGGCTTCATCGTAGCGTTGACCACGCAAGTCTAACTCGCTATGTGCATTACTACGTCTAATTGCACTTGTTGCTCTAACCAATTTTTTCTTAGGTTGTGTATTATTCTTATCGATTCTCTCAATATCGCGGTCACTAACTTTGACTTTAATGATCCCCATTTGAACCTCATATTCATGTTCAGACAATTTCTTGGTAATAGTACCTGTTTGTCCATATGAAAGGACCTTTACTTGATCCCCTACACTTACATGATGACGCCGTTTTTCACGCTGTAAGACTTTATTATGGGCTAAATTGTGGGCCTGACGCTCTAGGCTATTAAGTTCACCCTTAGCTTCAATAATTTTATTTTCTTTAACGCCAGCATTTTTCTGCTTTTCCAGCTCGGCAATAATTTTATCAGCCTTTTTACGTCTCTTAGCTACAACTTCATTAGCTCTTTCTTGCGCAAAATCGAGTTGCTTTTGAACACGTTGGTTGTACCAATCAAGCGCTTGTTGCAATTTTTGTTCAAGTTTTTGACTGCGATCTAAACTCGTTTCGAATCGGTTGCGAGCTGTAGTAGCCGCCTTAGTTTGCGCATTTAATTTAGCAATCATCTTATTAATATCAGAATCCTCATCTGACATTAAGTTTTGCGCATTTTTAACTACATCTTCACGCATCCCCAGCCTACGAGCAATCGCAAAAGCATTACTGTGACCTGGAATACCAATTTGTAAATGGTATGTTGGTGATAAAGTCTTTAAGTCAAATTCCATCGATGCATTAGTAGTGCGTGGTCTGTTATATCCGTAAAGCTTCAATTCAGGATAGTGCGTAGTGACCATGATCTTAGCATCTTTCTTGCGCAAAAAGTCCAAAATGCTAATAGCTAAACTGGCACCTTCTTCTGGGTCGGTTCCTGCACCAATTTCATCAATTAAAACCAAGGTTTCTTTATCTACATTTTTCATAATGGCAATAATGTCATTAATGTGTGATGAAAAAGTACTTAATGATTGTTCGATTGATTGTTCATCACCAATGTCAGCGTAAACTTCTTTGAATACGCCAACTTTACTGCCTTCTTCAGCTGGAATAAATAAACCAGACTGAGCCATCAATTGCAGCAAGCCAGCGGTTTTAAGAGTAATAGTCTTACCACCGGTGTTTGGCCCAGTAATCAGCATTGTATCAAAATCGCCGCCTAAACGAATATCATTAGGAACAACTTTTTCTGGATCAATTAATGGATGGCGTGCATTTCGTAATTCCAGCGAATGATCCTGAGTCAACTTAGGCTCGCTAGCTTTCATTTGCTTAGCCAATTTTGCCTTTGCTTGCAAAAAGTCTAAACGAGTTAATGCATTAGCAATATTATTGATGCTATCAATTTCTTCTCTAGCTAAGCCAGACAAGTTTTTCAAAATATTGCGGATTTCTTGTTTTTCTTGAGCAATTAAGTTTTGCTGGCGGTTGTTCAAGTTCAAAACTGCTTCAGGCTCAATAAATAAAGTCTGACCACTTGCACTTTGATCATGAACTACCCCACCAAACTTGCCACGATATTCCTGCTTAACTGGAATAACATAGCGATCATCACGAATAGTAACGATTTGTTCAGACAAGTACTTGCTGCTATTTCCTTTGGTATAAGCATCCATCCGGTTCTTAATGTCTTCTTCGTTACTACGCATATCGTGACGCAAATGTGCTAATGCGCTTGAAGCTGTATCAAGTACTTCACCATCATAATCAACAGATTTTTTTAATTCTTTAAATAAAAGGTCTGGAACATCTAACTGATCCAAAACTGAATCGATAGCTGATAAGTTAAGCTTTTCATCATCAACATCTTCCAGAAATTCGTTAATCTCATTGGCTAAGCTTAAAACAAGAAGTAAATTACCCAATTCCTGAGCATTCAGATTTGCTTTTACACTCAATCTTTTAGTGCTAGGATGAACATCTTGAAAATCATTTAACGGAAGTTGTCCTTTAACTCGCAATAAGTCAGCCAATGCTAAAGTTTGTTTTAATTCATTTTGTACTCGGTCAAAATTACCACTCGGTCTTAACTTCAATGCCGCATCTTTAGCTGGAGCGGTAATTGCTAATTTACTTAATCTTTTAGTAATTTCACCGAACTCTAAGATCTTTAAAATTTTATCATTCATAGCTATTTATATTTCTTTTTATAAACTAACAAAAAGGACCAGCCGCAGCTAGTCCTTTTTTATTATTTACCACTTAGGCGATCATCATCCAAGAAAGTATTCAAAACTCCTTGTACCATGTCCCATTCATCATCAGATTCAATCTCATGCAAATCACTGCTAGTGACATCACCTGCGTCATCTGCATCATAACTGAAAGCCTGTACTTCAATATCTTCATCGTCCCCAACAGCGGCTGGATAAAGAAGTACGTATGACTTATCATAATCATCTGAATGAAAAGTAAATAATACTTCATACAATTCTTCATTACCTTGATCATCGATCAAAGTAATTTGACGATCTTGATCGTCACCATTAACTTGTGCTGCCATATTAATCCTTTCGGTGTAAATCCAAATAATTTTGCAAGATGAGCACCGCTGCCATCTGATCAATCACTTGTTTACGTTTTTTACGATCATGAATACCTGCATCTTCTACGAGTACTCGGCGTGATTCGATAGTTGTTAATCTTTCATCAGAATAATGCACGGGCAAGCCAAACTTTTCTTCGAGTCTTTTACCGTAAGCCTTACTGCGGGCAACTGAAGCTCCCGAAGTGCCATCCATATTCTTAGGCAGACCTAATACAAAGCCATCTACTTCATATTGTCTAACTAACTTTTTTAATGGACGCATCCCAAAATTATATCTAGTTTCATCAATTTTAATAGTTTCTAACTTCTGTGCAGTAATTCCTAATTCATCACTGACCGCAACACCCACAGTTTTAGAGCCTATATCTAAACCTAATAATCGCATTATTTATTCTTACCAAGATAGCTCTTAACGAGTTCCTCAATAATTTCATCACGTTCGTGCTTAAGAATTAAGTTACGGGCATCATTATGCCGTGGAATATAAGCAGGATCGCCAGAAAGTAAATAACCTACAATCTGGTTGACAGGATTATAGCCCTTTTCTTCAAGCGCATTGTAAACATCTTGCAGAGTGTCATAAACATTCTTTCCTTTATTTTGGTTAAAGTCAAAATGCATAGTCTTATCTAGCGAACTCATATTTATTCCTCCTGTCAACAATTTTACTTGAAAAAAAGCTTAAACACAATTAATTAATTCTTAGTTCTTTGAAATTTCTTCGATTACAGCCTTGATAGCGTCGTTAAGACCTTCTGGCTTCTTACCACCGGCTTGAGCCATGTTAGGACGACCACCGCCGCCACCACCAAAGATTGGAGCAGCCTTCTTAATTAAGTCGCCAGCCTTAAGACCCTTGTCTAAGGCCTTTTGATTCAAGCTAATAATCATATTAGCCTTGCCATCATTTTCAGCAGCTAAAACTAAGACGTCTGACTTGTTGCCACTCTTCCAGTTGTCAGCAAGTTCACGAAGGTCGTTCATGCCGTTAACATCTGCAATAGTAGCAATTACAGTCAAGTCACCAGCTTGTTTTACATCATCAAAGATTTGACCAGCCTTAGCTTGGTTGATTTGCTTAGTCAAAGCTTCAACTTGCTTTTGACTATCATGTAAGTCACTTTCAAGTGAGTCAATCTTATCAATAATGTTGTCTGGCTTAGTTACCTTAACTTCTGTTTGAATATCATCAAGTAAACCTGAACGATTTGCTAAGTATTCGTATGCCTTCTTTGAAGTTACAGCTTCAATTCTACGCATACCAGCACCAACAGCTGATTCAGAAGTAATCTTGAAGATACCGATTTGGTTAGTGTTATCACAGTGAGTACCACCACAGAATTCTGATGAGAAGTCACCCATTTGAACAACACGAACCTTGTCACCGTACTTACCATCAAAGAGGGCTAAAGCACCCATCTTTTCACCTTCTTCAGGTGTAGTGATAGTGGTCTTAACATCGATAGCTTCCCAAATCTTTTGGTTAACTAATTCTTCAACTGACTTAATTTCACGTGGAGTCATTGGTTCCATAGCAGTGAAGTCAAATCTCAAGTAGTCAGGATCAACTAATGAACCTGCTTGGTGAGTATGTTCACCTAAAACTTGACGAAGTGCAGCGTGAAGCAAGTGGGTTGCTGAGTGTGAGTGACGTAAACCTTCACGACGTTCCTTGTCGATCTTCAAAATATATTCCTTGCCCTTTTCCATTGGCAAAATAAGGTCAACAAAGTGCAAGTTTTGGTCGTTTGGAGCGTGTTGGACATCAGTTACCTTAGCAACAAGTTCACCATCTTGATCATAAATGTTACCGTGGTCGGCAACTTGACCACCACGTTCTGCATAAAATGGAGTCTTGTCAAAGACTAAGGTTGCGTGTTCGCCATCAGCCTTGTCAACTAACTTATCGTCAACAACGATGTCAAGAAGCTTGGCATGTGGTTCTTCATAAGTATCACGTTCAAAGACTGACTTGTCCTTAATGTTCATCAAAGTTACATCTTGACGACCCATTGATTGAAGATCACCACGAGCCTTACGTGCACGTTCCTTTTGAGCTTGCATTTCAGCATCAAAGCCCTTCTTATCAACCTTAAGGCCAGCATCTTGAGCTGATTCAAAGGTCAATTCGTATGGGAAGCCATAAGTATCAAACATCTTGAAGGCATCCTTACCTGAGATGGTCTTGCCATCTGACTTCTTAGCCTTATCAATTAAGTCATCAAGCAAAGTCAAACCAGTATCAAGAGTAGCTTGGAATCTTTCTTCTTCGTTTTGAATTACATTTTCGATAAAGCCGCGTTGATCCATAACTTCTGGGTAGTGGCTTTGCATAATCTTACCAACAACTGGTACAAGCTTGTAAAGAAAGGCCCCCTTGATGCCCAAACGTTGACCGTTAAGGTCGGCACGACGAATCAAACGACGAAGAACGTAACCACGACCTGAGTTTGATGGAAGAGCACCATCAGCAATAGCAAAACTTACGGCACGAACGTGGTCGGCAATAATCTTGAATGCAGTAGTGTCTTCTTTGTTTTCACCGTACTTCTTACCGTCAGTCATTTCTTCAGTAGCGTGAATAATTGGCAAGAATAAGTCAGTTTCAAAGTTAGTTGGTGCATCTTGCAAAATTGAAAGTACACGTTCAAGCCCCATACCAGTATCGAT
The DNA here is from genome assembly GCF_016742815.1 of Lactobacillus sp. A27. Lineage (NCBI taxonomy): Bacteria > Bacillati > Bacillota > Bacilli > Lactobacillales > Lactobacillaceae > Lactobacillus > Lactobacillus sp. A27. The sequence goes on along the minus strand of NZ_JAEHNT010000052.1, from coordinate 27,655 downwards.
GTTCTTGTGTGGTTGGTCTACGTACTTACCATTTGGCAAGTGGTTGTATTGTGAAAATACGATGTTCCAAATTTCAAGGTAACGTGCATTTTCACCACCTGGGAAGTTTTCTGGATCGTCTTCAGCAACGTCGTTGTTTTCTTGACCACGGTCGTAGAAGATTTCAGTATCAGGACCACATGGACCTTCACCAATATCCCAGAAGTTATCTTCAAGCTTTACAATGTGGTCTGCTGGCATACCTGCCTTTACCCAAACCTTGAATGAATCTTCATCTTTTGGATAAACAGTACAGTAAAGCTTTTCCTTTGGTAAGCCAAGCCACTTAGGACTAGTTAAGAATTCCCAAGCCCAAGGAATGGCTTCATCTCTAAAGTAATCACCTACTGAGAAGTTACCAAGCATTTCAAAGAAAGTTTGGTGACGAGCGGTCTTACCAACATTTTCAATATCGTTAGTTCTGATTGACTTTTGAGAAGAAGTAATTCTGTGGTTCTTTGGTACAACTGAACCATCAAAATATTTCTTCATAGTAGCAACACCAGAGTTAATCCAAAGAAGAGTTGGGTCATCTTGTGGAATAAGTGATGCACTTGGCATAATCATATGGCCATGATCCTTGAAGAAGTCAAGGAACATTTGGCGAAACTCTGAACTAGTTAGTTTCTTCATTTTTATCTCCCATAAACAAAATAAAAAACACCATTGCCTATTCAAGGACGCTCCGCGCGCGGTACCACCTTGATTGCAACAGTGTTTGTTACCTCTTGATATTCTTAATTAATACAACTTAAAGGAGCATCTGTTAAAGCGAATTAAGCCCTCTCACCAATTGGCTCTCTCTTTGAAATTCAACTTTAATAGACATATCTTAAGCTGAAAATAATTGTACTACAAAATCCTCGTCTGTCAACGTCCTTGTTCACGCTTGCGTTTTCTTAGACGCTTAGCTTTTCTAATCTCATGACGTTGTTCAAGCTTACGCTTTTGACGATTATCTTCTTGAATTGCTCGCTTAATCTTCTTCTTGTAGCCAGGCTTACGCTTTCTCTTTTCTTTTTTAACGTAACCAACTAACTTAGTATCAAGCTTGCGATTCTTACCTTGACGGTTCTCACGACTGCGGTAATGCTTACGTGGTACTAATTCACCATTCTTAAGTTCAACAAAGTCAAAATGAACGCCCATCTTTTCCAAACCTTCGATTCGATTCATTTCTTCTTCACGAATTAAAGTAATCGCATGACCTAATAAACCATTACGGCCGGTACGACCAATCCGGTGAATTACAAATTCGATATCACGTGGAATTTCATAGTTAATAACTAAACTTACCCCATCGATATCAAGTCCGCGGGCTGCTAAGTCAGAAGCAACAACATATTGAAATTGTCCTTGCTCAACTTGACGCAAAGTCCGTTTTCTTTCTCGCTCAGTTACCCCACCATGAATCTTAGCTACCTTTAAGCCTTGATCTTGCAAGTATCTAGTTAATTCATCAACAGTTTGTTTTGTATTTGCAAAAACCAAAGCCAAGTATGGTTGACCCATAGTCAATAACTTGTACAAAATGCTCTTACGATTCTTTGAGCCAATATCAAGCAAATCATTCTTAATTGTAGGTGCAATGACACTTGGATTATCGATCACGATTTGATCTGGGTGAGCCATGTACTTACGCAAGAAGTTAGATAGCTTAACTGGAATAGTAGCTGAAAAGGCTGCAATTTGTACATCCTTAGGCATCTTACTTGCTACTTGATCAATATCAGCCAAAAAGCCCATATCAAGGGTCATATCAGCCTCGTCGATAACAAAAGTTTTAACTTGATCAACAACGAATACCTTTTTTTGTACAAAGTCAAGGAGTCGTCCAGGAGTGGCAATTACCAACTGTGGCGTATTATTTTGATACTTTTCTAACTGACGTTCACGGTCAGTACCACCAGCAAGGTGAGCGATAGAAAAGTGCATCCCTGCCGCATCTCTTAATTGACGTGCCACTTGATAAAGCTGATCAGCTAATTCACGACTAGGCAAAGTCACAATTGCTTGTACATAGTGAGCATCTTCATCAATTTCATTAAAGATAGGCACCAAATAAGCATGTGTCTTACCTGACCCAGTTGCAGCTTGTACTACAACACTTAAATCAGAAAGCATTACGGGAATAACTTTTTCCTGCACCTTAGTTGGCTTTTCAAAATGGATCTTCTTTAACCCCTCTTGAATAGCTGGTTTAATTCTGGAATCTGCGAAAATATTATTCATGATCTTCTTTATACTTCTTAGTTACTTCAACAACTTCGGCAAAGACTTGCTTTACTTCGTCCATGTCCTTAGCATTAGCACCACTTGCTAATGCGTGGCCACCACCATCATGTTTAGCAGCTAATTCATTGATTACTGGACCCTTTGAACGGTAGTGCACACGGAAAGTGCCATCTGGCTTTTCAACAAATACGTTCCAAGCCAAAACATCCTTGATTCGACCTGGAGTTGAAACTGCAACATTAGCTTGATCATCAGTCAAACCTAACTTCTTCAAATCATCTTGCATCAAGATAGTGTAAGCAGCACCAACTGGATCGATTTCCATCTTGTCCATTGCTAATGCTTGAAGCTTAGCTTCATCAAAGGTTACATCGGCAATGTTTCTAGCGATTTCAGTAATATCAATACCAGTTGAAGCAAGTTGAGCTGCTACTTTAAAGGTATGTTCTGAAGTTTCTGGATACATAAAACGACCAGTATCGCCAACAATACCTGCGTAAAGCGGGTAAGCGACTTCTGGAGTAATCTTAAAGCCTTCTTCATTTAAGAAGTCAACGATGATTTGACAAGCTGCTGGAGCATCAGGATCAACATAACTCATATCAGCGTATGGATCTACATCTGGGTGGTGGTCGATCTTAATTAAAAAGTCACCCTTGTCGTAAAGCTTGTTTGAAATTCTTGGGGTATTAGCAGTATCAGTAGTAATTACCAATGCACCTTCGTAATCAGTTGCTTTAACTTGGTCCATATGATTAATCCAAGCTAAATCGCCTTCGTCATTTTCACCAGCACATAAAACGCGCTTGTCAGGGAATTTTTCCATAATTGCACGTGCAAGACCAGCTTGTGAACCAATTGCATCTGGGTCAGGACTAGTGTGACGGTGCAAAATAATAGTTGGATATTGTAAGATTTTTTCGTAAATGTCATCAAAACTACTCATTATTTTTCCTCATCTTCTAAAAATTATCTGTATCTAGTTTACCAGAAAAAGGACTTCTTTTAGTAATCGAATAAATTGATTGCTTGATATTCATCCTGCTTAAAATCAGTCACAGTTACCCCGATTAACCGAATACCTTTTTCCAAAAAGTTACTGGTTTTATCAAACAAATCACGGGCGCTGTCATAGAAATCATACTGGCTATTTGACGGTTTCGTCAATTTTCTGCGCTTAGTCACAGTATCAAAATCATTATCTCTAACTTTTATTACTACAGTTTGGGCAAAAAAGTTACGCTTTTTTAGTTCTTCTTCTAAATGTTTACAATAATGCCGAATGTGCGTCAACGCTTCATCACGTGTATAAATAGCCGGTTCATAAGTGCGTTCCATACCAATCGATTTACGATTTGCATCTGAATCCGCAATGACCGGGCGCAAATCAATCCCATGTGCATGCTGCGCTAAGAAGTAGCCCATCTTTTTGAACTTTTTAATTAAAACAAAATCATCAACCTGCTGCAAATCCGCACCTGTATAAATCCCCATCTCATGTAATTGTTCTTGCGTTTTAGGACCTACGCCTGGGAAATTTTCAATTTTTTGCATCCCTAAAAATTGCTTAGCTTCATCAGGCAAAATAACGGTTCTGCCAAAGGGCTTGGCATATTCTGAGCCCATTTTAGCCAAAAACTTATTATAAGAAACGCCAAAAGATGAATTCAGTCCAAGCTCTGTTCGAATTCGGCGTTGCAAGCTAATTGCTAATTGGACCGCGGATTTTTGTCCTAACTTATTATGAGTGACATCAAGATAAGCTTCATCTAAAGCAATTGATTCTACCTTATCTGTAATATCATGCATAAAAGAATGGATCTCAGCTGACACGCTCCGATATTTCTTAAAGTTAGGTCTAATAAAAACTAATTCCGACTTTGGAATCAACTTAACCGCCTTAATCGCAGGCATTGCCGAATGAACGCCGTACTTTCGAGCTATATAATTACAAGTTGCTACAACTCCATGCCCACCATTATTACGAGGATCTTGCCCGATAACTAGTGCCTTATTTTTTAATTCTGGATTTCTTTGAGTTTCAACTGAAGCGTAAAAAGCATCCATATCCAGATGTATAATCCGACGATGGATGTCGTTTTGCGGCAATAAATTTTGCTTATTCATAAATCCAATGTTCCGTTGGAGCCTCGAAGATATCGTTTGCTTCCTTTGGGCCCATTCTATATGGCAAATATTGAGCAATTTTGGCATTGCCTGCTTCATTTTCTTTTTGCCAATCAGCTTCAACAGAATCGATAAATTCCCAGTAACGTTTTAATTCGCTCCAATGGGTAAAGTTAGTTGAATCATTGACAAAAACATCATGTAAAAGCCGCTCATAGCCGTCTGGAACTTTTACCATTTCAGATTTTGAAAATTCATAGGTTAAATCTTCGCGTCTAATTCCTGGTTGATCGATCTTTTTACCATTAATAGTGATATAAATCTTGCTAGTAGGATCAATTTCAATCGTAATATTGTTGGAATGAGCTTGACCATAAGGATTATTGATATGCTTTAATACGATATCGATTCTATTCTTCTTTTCCTTAAATTCTTTACCGGTTCTAAAGTAAATCGGTACCCCAGCAATTGGGCCTTCCTTAAATTTAACTTTACCAGCTACAAAGGTCTCAGTAGTAGAATTTTCATCTACATTTGGTTCTTGTTTATAAGCAAAAGTAGTATCACTACCTAAATATTGACCGCGAACAAAATCTTTTTTCACTTCCTCTGGACTAGGAATGATCATGCCTTCAAGCAAATCCTGCTTAGCCTTGTGGACACTAGCAGAAGTTAAATCTTTAGGTTCTGGCATAGCAAGCAAAGTAATGATCTGGAAGATATGATTTTGAACCATATCACGCAAAGCGCCAGAAGTATCATAGTAACCACCACGTGCTTCCACTCCCAATCGTTCTGCCAAAGTGACTTGAATATTTTTAATGTAATCAGCTGACCAAATATTTTTGATTAAAGGATTGGTAAAACGCATTGGCATAATATTTTGAACCATTTCTTTGCCCAAATAGTGGTCAATTCTAAAGATATCATCTTCATTAAATGAAGCGGTAATTTCTTTATTTAATTTTTCGGCAGATGCCAAATCATGACCAAACGGCTTCTCTACTACGATTCGATTAAAGCCACTACCTGTTAAGCATTGGTCATTGATATGTGTAGCAATCGTACCGAAGAATCTTGGGGCCATTGCCATGTAAAAGAGACGGTTTCCATGTGCGCAATAACGATCGTCTAATTCTTGAGCTAATTTTTTCAGTGTCTCATAGTGTTCAACATTTGTAACATCATGTGATTGATAGTAAAAATGGCTAGCAAAATGCTTTAAACTATTTTCATCAACCTCATCGTGAGTTTCATGAACAGCATCACTAACTTGTTCACGTAAATATTCGTGTGACCAAGGTCTACGAGCTGTTCCAATTACGGCAAAATTATCATGAATTAAGCCTTGTTGATACAAATTAAACAAAGCTGGGTAAAGCTTACGGTGAGCTAAATCACCACTACCACCAAAAATAATCATAACTACAGGAATATTTTTCATAATACTATCCTTTTCTTTAATTTGCTTTTTTAAATCATTTCTATTTTACAACAAGCTTTTTCATGGCAAAACAAAAAGCGTCTGAATTGACGCTTTTGCTATTATTAATTATTTGTCTTCTTTAGTTTCATCTGAAGAAGCATCAGTGCTCTTATTATCTTCTTTAGCAGGTGCATCTTCAGTCTTATCTGCTGCAGGAGCATCATTTTCTTCAACTGGTGCTGCAGCAAGAATAACGCGGCGAACGGCCATTCTTTCGAAAGTTAAGTAAATACCGTCTGCATCTACTACGATAGTCTTGTCACTGTTGATCTTATCAACTTTAGCGTGCAAACCATCAACTAAAACAACGCCGTCACCCTTCTTCAACTTATCCATCATTTGCAATCTTTGTTGTTGTTGCTTCTTTTGCGGACGAATCATACCAAAGTAAGTAAAACCGATCAAAACGATAAATAAGACGATCATCATCATGTTGCTGCCACCAGCAGCGCCAGCATTTGCTAAAAATAAAGTATTCAAATCTTTCACCTCATAAAATTATTGTCTAGATATTATGTCTATTATACAGAAAATAATATTATTTATCACCTGGAACAGGAAAACCTAATTGCAAATATGCCTTGTCTGTCACCATTCGCCCACGTGGTGTAAGCAAAATAAATCCATGCTGCAACAAATAAGGCTCATAGAGTGATTCAATTGTTTCCATATCTTCACCTACATTAGCAGCCAAGGTTCTAATACCAACCGGTCCACCATTGTAGCCTTCAATCATTGTCCGTAACAAACGACGGTCAGTCTGATCTAATCCCTCGTCATCCACTTGAAGCTGCTTCAGTGCACCTTCAGTTGTGGCAAGAGAAATTGTCTTTTCACCTTTAACTTCCGCAAAATCACGAACACGTTTCAAAAGACGGTTAGCTACACGCGGCGTTCCTCGAGACCTTCGGGCTAATTCATGAGCCGCCTCAGGTGCAATTGAAGTATGGAAAACATCACTTGATCGTTGGACAATCTTTTCTAGTTCATCAATTGTGTAATACTGCATGTGTTCAACGATACCAAATCGATCTCGGAGTGGTGCAGATAATTGACCAGCCAAGGTTGTTGCCCCAATCAAAGTAAATGGTGGCAACGGCACGTGAACAGCATGTGTAGTCTGCCCTTCACCAATTACGATATCAATATAGTAGTCTTCCATTGCTGAATACAAAACTTCTTCAACAGGCTTAGCAAGACGATGAATTTCATCAATAAAAAGCACATCCCCTGGATCAAGATCTGAAAGTAGTGCTACTAAATCCCCCGCTTTTTCAATCGCAGGACCACTTGTACTCTTTAAATGCACGCCAAGTTCATTTGCAATTACAAAAGCTAAAGTTGTCTTACCTAAACCTGGTGGTCCATAAAGCAAGACATGATCTAAAGCCTCATCACGCTGTTTTGCGGCTTTAATATAAATGGACATTTCTTTTTTAACACGCTTTTGACCTAAATATTGATCCAAAGTTTGGGGTCTTAAAGACAATTCCATTTGCTCTTCTTCAGAATTTTCTACTTCACCTGAAGTTACTGCATCTTCATTTTCTGCCACCAGTTTCACTTCCTCACTTATATCAATATTTACTATTATAGCAAGATCTACTTCTTAAGCAGTAATGCTAAACCTTTTTTAATGTATTGATCGGCTGTATCTGCATTAACTTCTTCAAGCTTAGGAGTAATGCGGTCGACTTCTTTTTGAGTATAACCTAAAGCAATTAATGCTAACAAAGCATCATTCAATGCTGGCGAGATATTTCCTTGTTCTTCATCTTGACGATCAAGTCGAGCAACATAATCGCCTAGCTTGCCCTTCAAATCAAGCACAATCTGAGACGCCGTCTTTTTGCCGACACCAGGAAAACGAGTTAAATATTTTACTTCTCCCTGTTCAATTGCTTCGGCTAAAGAGTTGGCATCTTCAGCTGCCATGATTGCTAAGGCACTCTTAGGACCAATCCCACTAACGCTTAAGAGTTTAAGAAAGAGCCCCTTATCATCTTCACTTTGAAAACCATAAAGAGTAATTCCTGTATCTCTTACAATTTGTTCAATAAAGATCTTAGCTTTATCTCCCTTTTGGTAAGCAAAAGGAGTTGGGCTATATACTTTATAACCTACGCCATTTACATCGACTACGATATAACTTGGTGTAATAACTGTAACTATTCCTTCAAAATATTCGTACATTTATTATTCATCCTTCTTGAACATTTTTCTTAACTCGTTCTGACTTATCCGCACTAAAATTAACTGACCATCTGCATCATGATAAGGATCGGACGTTTTACGCAGATCCGCAATAATTTGTGCACCTTCTGCAGCGGATAAATTGATTTTACCTTTAACATTGCGTTTAGCTTCTAACGCTGCTACTCGCTTAAATAAATTTTGTGATTTACCCTTATCAAGATTCAAATAATTATCCAAAATTTCACGGATGGATTCTTCGACATGCTCATGAATCCATGTAGGATACGAACGCACAATAAAACTATTTTGACCAAATTCATCTAAATAAATGCCTAGTTGCTTAATTTGATCAATTTTATCTTTAATTTGCAAAAAATCCAAATTACCAAATTCCAACACAATCGGTGTCAGCAAACCTTGCTGCACTATTTTTTTAGAAGTAATAGTTTGATAGATTTGTTCAAATTGAAGACGGCGTCTGGCGGCCACTTGATCAATCAAATATAAGTCACCATCATTTTCAGCCAGTATATACGTATCCATTTTTCCAACATAAGCAAGGCGCGGCAAATTATTGGCTAAAGTTTCATCCCCCGTCGAAATAACTTCTTGATCTACCTTTTTATTGCTAAACGGCATCAATTTTTGTTGCAAGGCAACATTCTCATCCCAGGTTTTAGTAATGATATATTGATCATCCTCACGTGGGATATTGATATCCACATAGTTATGCGCAGTTTCTTTTTTAGGCTCCTCAACTTTTTTGGCTTCTTGTTTTACTAAAAACTCTGGCTTCTCAGCTTCTTCATGAACTTCCGGCGTCTTACGCGTTGTATTGACAACGTCTTGATTGAGGTTGAACTCTAATTGATCAACTAAAGTTTCACGTTTATTTTCTAAATTGGCAAAACCGCTACTTTGTTCAGCTTTATCTAGTAAAGCATCGCTAATGGCACCAGTGATCAGACGACTAAGTTCTTTTTCTTTAGATAAACGTACCTCTTGCTTAGTGGGATGGACGTTCACATCTACTAATAATGGATCAACATGAATAGCGATCACAACAATAGGATAATGACGCGCCGTTAATTTTGAACCGTAGCCATCCATAATGGCATTATTCAATTGAAAATTCTTGATATAACGGCCATTCAATAAGATCGAGATAAAGTTGCGCGTAGAACGAGTTAATTCCGGCTTGGACATTAATCCTGTAATCTTAAAATCACTGTCTTTTGCTTCAAAACTTTCCATTTTTTCAGCAATATGACGGCCATATACATTAGCGATCGTCTGTTTTAAATTGCCATTGCCAGTTGTTCTGAGTAAAACTTTACCCGTATTTGACAAGGTAAACGAAACTTGCGGATAACCTAAAGATAAACGGTTAATAATATCCACAATTTTCATAATTTCAGTCCGTGGACTACGTAAATACTTTAATCGCGCAGGCGTGTTAAAGAATAGGTCTCGAACTGTAATTTTAGTTCCTTTTTGTGACGCTGCATCTTCTTGGCCTTTTTTACTGCCGCCACTAAATTCTGCCTTAATCCCAATCGCATTTTCTGTGGCTGTCACAATTTCGACATGACTAACAGCGGAAATTGAAGCTAAAGCTTCACCACGAAATCCTAAAGTAGAAACCTTGAACAAATCATGCTCATTGTTAATCTTGCTTGTGGCATGCCTAGTAAATGCTAAATCTACTTGATCACGTGCAATTCCAGTTCCATTATCTTGGACTACAATTTGCTTTAATCCGGCATCAATAAAATCGACTCTAATTCTCGTTGCACCAGCATCAAGTGAATTTTCCACAAGTTCTTTAACTACACTAGCCGGACGCTCTATTACTTCACCCGCTGCAATCTGATTAGTTAAATTTTCAGATAGCTCGTGAATTTTAGCCATTACTTATCATCCTTCAAGTCCTTTTGCCAATCAGCTACCATTTGCATGATTTGCAATGGTGTCTTATCAGCTAAATAAAGATTAGAAATATCATCAAGCACATCTTGTTCCGCATCGGTCATCGGACTATTTTCACTGTCATTATCTTCAATTTCATCAGAATCCGTTGCTGGTTGGGCAAATAAATCAAGTTGCTGACTAACTGGTGCCAGTTCACTCCCCTGTGCTTCTAAGCGCTTCAATAATTTAGTTGCTTCACGTAAAACGGCACGTGGCAAGCCAGCAAGCTGTGCAACGTGGATACCATAACTTTGATCAGCAGGACCTGGCAAGATTTTATGTAAGAAAATCAACTTACCATTTTCTTCGGTCGCCCCAACGTGAATATTTTTTAAATGATCGAGTGTTTCATCAAGGCTGGTTAATTCATGATAGTGCGTAGCAAAAAGTGCCTTGGCACCAACTTTATCATGCAAGTATTTAACAATAGCACCCGCTAAGGCCATACCATCATAAGTAGCCGTACCACGTCCAATTTCGTCAAATAAAACTAGACTGCGCTTCGTAGCATATTGCAAAGCATCGTTTGCCTCGCTCATTTCCACCATGAAAGTACTTTGACCAGAAATCAAATCATCAGCTGCACCAATACGAGTAAAAATTTGATCAAAGATAGGTAAAGCTGCACTATCAGCAGGGACAAATGAACCAACTTGCGCCATAATGGCAATTAACGCCATCTGCCGCATATAAGTACTCTTACCTGACATGTTTGGTCCAGTAATCAAAAAGATATTTGTAGCAGAATCCATCTTCACATCATTAGGAATATATGAACCTGCAGTCATTACTTTTTCCACAACCGGGTGACGACCATTAACGACGTCAATATCTTGACTATCAGTGTGGAAAGATGGGCGACAATAATTGTTTTGTTCAGCAACTGTAGCGAAGCCACAATAAACATCTAAGGCAGCTAATTGATTACCCAATTTTTGCAAAGCAGGAATGTACTTCTTGACTTCATCACGCAATTGAACAAATAAATCATATTCAAGATCAGTTGAACGAGTCTGCGCCTCTAAAATTAAATTTTCATGCTCTTTCAACTCTGGAGTAATGTAGCGTTCTGCATTAGTTAAAGTTTGCTTACGAGTATAGCGATCAAGAGGCACCTTACTCTTGTTACCATTAGATACTTGAATATAGTAGCCAAAGACCTTATTGAAACCGACTTTCAAGTTGTCAATGCCTGTCTTTTGACGTTCATCAGTTTCCATCTGAACAAGCCACTTTTTACCATTGTTCATGGCATCCCGATAGCGATCGAGTTGTTTATCCACACCATCTCTAATTAATCCACCGTCTGTGGTTAAAAGTGGTGGATCTTTTACTAGAGTAGTAGAAATTAATTCAGCAACACCCTTTAAAGGATCAATTTTTTTGGCGAAATCTGTCAAAACATCACTGTCAGATTGATTAAGTGCATCAAGAATAACCGACACTGCTTGCAAAGAACGCGACAATTGCAATAATTCACGGGCATTAACATTGCCAAAGGCAATTCGTCCTGTTAAACGTTCTAGGTCATATACACCTTTTAAGGCATCAATCACATTTTCTCGGGTAAAATAGCCATCAAGTAATGCTTGAACCATTTCTTCACGATGATTAATGATATCCACATTTAACAATGGACGGGCCAACCATTGCTTGAGTAGACGACCTCCCATGGCGGTATGGGTCTTGTCTAATATCCAGAAGAGTGACCCCATCTTTTTACCGGTCTTAGCTGATGCCACTAATTCCAAATTGTTTTGTACAGTATGTGACATCTGCAAATACTGATTTACTTCATAGCTCTTAGCAATTTGTAAGTGAGCTAAGCTTCGCTTTTGCGTTGAAAGCAAGTAACCGACTAATTGACGTGTTGCCTCTTTTTCGGCTGTATTGGTCAAATTCTGTTCAACATACGAAATTTCCGCATGCTCGCCTTCAATTGGTGTAGGTGCTGAAACCGTAATATTTGCCTTGTGCATAAAGTCCTTGTTTTGTTCAGTTAATGGGCCGTTATACACAACTTCTCTTGTTCTCAAAGACAAAAGTTCATTAGAAACTGCGGCAAAGCTCTTCAAATGAGTAGAATAAATTTCACCGGTGGATAAATCACTGTAAGCTAAACCGAAGCCACTTTTAGTAGTAACTACAGAAGTTAAATAATTAGAATCCTTGGCATCATTAGGTCCTTCATTCATCATGGTACCCGGAGTTACTAGTTGAATGATGCCTCGCTTCACCATGCCTTTAGCTTTTTTAGGATCTTCAAGTTGTTCACAAAGAGCTACTTTATACCCTTTTTCAACCAAAGTATTCACATAAGTATCCACAGCCATGTGCGGAACGCCAGCCATTGGAATAGGGTTCTTGGTCTTATTTGAGCGATGTGTCAAAGTTAATTCTAGAATCTGTGCCCCTTTAACCGCATCATCTTCAAACAATTCATAAAAATCTCCGACGCGATAAAAAAGAAAGGCGTCAGGATATTGCTTCTTTATTTCATAATATTGCTCCATCATAGGAGTTGTTTTCTCAGCCATTTACGTCCCTTTCCTATTTTCATCTAGAGTGAGTTACTGTTAAGTATTATACGCTATAAAGGAAGAGAAAAGAAAAACTTCGAAGCTGAACTTTTTTCAACTTCGAAGTTTTTAATATTTATTTGTTTTTTGAAATAGAGTGAGAGTGTTGTGCTAAAAAGCTACAATTACATACCCATTCCTGGTGCGCCTGCAGGGTTACCTGCTGGTTGTACTGGCTTTGGTTCAGGAATTTCTGCAACAACAGCTTCAGTAGTAAGAAGAAGAGCAGCAATTGAAGCAGCATTTTGTAAAGCAGTACGAGTTACCTTGGTTGGGTCGATAATACCAGCGTCAACCATGTTTTCCCACTTATCAGTAGCAGCATTGTAACCAATTTCGTTTTCTTGGTGTTCAAGCTTGTCTAAGATTACTGAACCATCTTTACCAGCGTTTTCAGCAATTTGACGAACTGGTGCGCTCAAAGCTCTAAGAACAATGTTGATACCTGTTTGTTCATCAGTGGTTTCACCCTTAACTTCACGAACAGCCTTTTCAACATTTACTAAAGCTGTACCACCACCAGCAACGTAACCTTCGTCAACGGCAGCACGAGTTGAGTTCAAAGCGTCTTCAATTCTGTAACGACGTTCCTTAAGTTCAGTTTCAGTAGCAGCACCAACGTGGATAACAGCTACACCACCAGTAAGTTTTGCAAGACGTTCTTGTAACTTCTTCTTGTCGAAGTCTGAAGTTGAGTCTTCGATTTGCTTTCTGATAGTGTCAACACGTTCGTCAATAGCATCCTTTGAACCAGCACCGTCAACAATAGTAGTTGAGTCCTTGGTTACAGTGATACGACGAGCTTGACCTAATTGATCAATCTTGGTGTCCTTAAGTTCAAGACCAAGATCTTCAGTGATAACAGTACCACCAGTTAATGCAGCGATATCTTGTAATTGTGCCTTACGACGGTCACCAAAGCCAGGAGCCTTAACAGCAACAACGTTGAAAGTACCACGAATCTTGTTCAAAACAAGAGTTGGAAGAGCTTCACCAGTTACGTCGTCAGCAATGATCAATAATGACTTACCTTGTTGAACGATTTCTTGAAGTAATGGCAAGATGTCTTGGATGTTTGAAATCTTCTTGTCAGTGATCAAGATGTAAGGATTATCAAGGTCTGCTTCCATCTTGTCGTTGTCAGTTACCATGTATTGTGATAAGTAACCACGATCAAATTGCATACCTTCAACTACTGAAAGTTCAGTATTAATACCACGTGAGTCTTCAATAGTGATAACACCATCGTGACCAACCTTTTCCATAGCGTCAGCAATCAAAGCACCGACTTCTTTAGAAGCTGATGAAACAGCAGCAACGTTAGCGATTTGGTCCTTTGATTCAACCTTGTGGCTGATCTTGTGAAGTTCATCAACAGCAGCCTTAGTAGCTTTTTCGATACCGCGACGAATGCCAACTGGGTTAGCACCAGCAGTAACGTTCTTCATACCTTCACGTACGATAGCTTGAGTTAAAACAGTAGCAGTAGTAGTACCGTCACCAGCGATGTCGTTAGTCTTTTGAGCTGCTTCAGCAACTAACTTAGCACCCATGTTTTCGTAGTGGTCTTTTAATTCGATTGACTTAGCAATAGTAACACCATCGTTAGTGATGTCTGGGTTACCATAGCTTTGTTCCAAAACAACGTTTCTACCCTTAGGACCAATAGTAGTCTTAACAGTATCAGCTAACTTATCAACACCCTTTAAAAGTGAACGTCTTGCGTTTTCTGAGAATTTAATATCTTTTGCCATAGGTTATCTATGCTCCTTAATCTCGTATTTTAATTTCTAATAATTGCGTCAATTATTTTGCAATTGCTAAAATGTCTTTTTCGTGAAGAACTAAGTACTTTTCACCTTCGTATTCAACGTTGGTGCCTGAATATCTATCGTAGAGAACTACGTCGCCTTTCTTAACTGACATAGGAATTTTTTCACCGTTTGATGCGTAAGCACCTTCACCTACGGCTACAACTTCACCTTCAGTTGGCTTCTTCTTAGCGTTAGATGCTAAAACAATACCACCAACAGTCTTTTCTTCTTCATCTTTAACTTTTACGATCACGCGATCACCGATTGGTTGTAACACGTTTAGTCCCCCTTATAATTAGTTTTCTTTTTTAAAATTTTGATATCTTTATCAGTGATTAGCACTCTTATTTCTTAAGTGCTAACTTACAAATATGATAATAACCTGTTTTATTAAAAAAAGCAAGAAAAAATTAGCACTTTTTATAAAAGAGTGCTAATTTTATTTTTAATTAAAAACTACAGTTAGTAAACCTTCAATAATGCCAGAGGTTAATCCCATCGCATAATATTGCTTATATGCATCCCAAAAGCTATTACATTCCCCTTTATCTTTACCATCAACGAAATAATATTTACCATTTTTCTTATTTCTAATGGTTTTAAGCAAAGCATAAAAGATTGCCAAAAATGCCATCAAAACAAAAAGAATAATCGGAAAGAAATAGCCAATAATATTTTGAAAATTATATGCCATCCCTGCTGCAATTACGATTAGCAAGTAAATTACGGCAACCAGTGGATTGCAAATTAAACGTGGTGGCTTCACTTTCATGGATAATAAGATTGAAAAAAGCAGTGGCAAAATCAGAATAATTAATAAGGTCAGTGCATACACATTGTTAATATCTTTTACTTGGTTAGCAAAAGCATGATCTATCTTGCCCCAAAACATGCATAATAGACCAACTACCCAATAAACAGCAGTCATGATCCAAGTGATTTTTAGTGTTTCATTTTTCTTCTTTTTCATTCTCATCATCTCCCCTTTAATTAGCCAAAATTATAGCATGTTGTTAAGGTGTAACACTACTAATAATCAAAATTTAATCAACTCACATCTTTACTCTATTTCAGCATAAAAATCCAATTAGTTGGAATCTTTTGGTCAAATCAGCAAAAGAATTAAGTTAATTAGATTCTTGTTTTAAATAGACATACTAAAAAGCCCGCATATGCGAGCTTTTTGTCTTGTTCGTCTTCCTTTACAAACTAACTTTCGATATAATTACTTTCGCAGAAAGTTTTATGAGCAGTGGTTGTTTTACCTACTGGAGGTGAGGCCTATGGTCAATAAACTAGAGAAAGGGTTCAACCATGTCGGTTTACGATTGCATTTCTTTGATGCTTTTGTTTGGGATGTTTGTGTTGGCGTTGCTGACCTACATCGATCATCACGACAAAAAATAAAAACGCCGCTCAATTTGATAACTTTGGAAGAGTTATTGAGCAACGTTTCTGACGTCTAAATAATATCGACCACCGCTCTTAAAGCGGGCTGCAAAGGAGATCATTGTGTCTCCTTTTTCTTTACTTAAATTATAGCATATTTTACTAGTTACTATTATCAATTCCACCTAATCTAGCATATTTATAAATGACCGCAGAATTTTTATGTACAAAATCCTCAAAAGAAGCAATTTGCTCATTGCTAAACCACTCATTATAAAGCCACTTATAACTAGGAAGTGTAATTCTAGCTTCTCTAAACCCATTTTCTATTGGCTGTTCGAAATTAATTAAAACAGTATTATCTGGTTTAATTTCCGAATGAGTAACTATTGTTTCATCAGGCAATTCAATGTATGGATATAGCATTTCCTCACCTTTTCCTGTAAGTAAAACCATTATTTTTCTCCTTTCATTTTACCTATCCAACTATTAATTACGCAAAAAAGACACCAAGAAATGATCTTTCTTAGTGTCTTCTTTATTTTATCTATCGTTCTAACTTTTTTGTTTTCTAGAGAAGAGTAAATTAATGATTAATTATGAGCTGTCACAGCGATCAACTTATCACCGTGCTTGTCGCTAGCGTCAGTAATGCGTTGAACATTTGCGTAGTTAGCAGTGTTAGTGATGACTACCATAACAGTAGTGTCGTAGCCTGCCTTCTTCACAGCATCAAGGTCAACTGTACCAAGCTTATCGCCCTTTTCAACTCTTTGACCTTGTTTTACAAAGCTTTCGAAGTGTTCACCCTTAAGGTTTACAGTATCAAGACCGATGTGGATTAAAACTTCAGCACCATCATCTGACTTAATACCATATGCGTGCTTAGTTTCATAAGCAATAGTTACAGTACCAGTAACTGGTGAGTAAATTGTGCCATCACTAGGGATAACAGCGGCACCGTCACCCATCAACTTAGCTGAGAATACTTGATCATTAACCTTAGTTAAGCTTTCTGGAGTACCGTCAACTGGTGAAGCAATAACTTCATCCTTTAATGATAATTGTTCTTTTGAAACTTTTTCTGCTTTTTGATTTTCTTCAGCTTGAGTAGTTGCGTCATTTACTGGTACGTCTTGACTTGCAACTTCTTCCTTCAAGTGACCCTTACCGTAAACATAAGTAAGAATGAATGCAACTGCAAAACTGATTGCTACAGAAACAATCCACATTGGAATAGTCTTTGGATAAATTGAAAGGAATCCAAGGAAACCAGCTGAACCAAGGGCAGCTGCAGTTACGTGCATTGCACCAGCAAATGCGGCAGCAACACCTGAACCGATCAAAGCACAGAAGAATGGGAACTTGTACTTCAAGTTAACACCGAAAAGTGCTGGTTCAGTAATACCAAGAAGTGCTGAAACACCTGATGAACTTGCTAAACCCTTCATCTTTTCGTTCTTAGTTAAGAAGTAAACTGCGAAAGTTGCGGCACCTTGAGCAACGTTAGCCATACATGCGGTAACAAAGATAAAGTCACCAGAACTTGCTGGATTCTTAGCAAAGGCTGCCAAAAGTTGAGTTTCAACAGCTGGGAAACTTTGGTGAAGGCCAGTAGTAACAATTGCTGAATAAGTCAAACCAAAGACACCCATACCAAAGGCACCAGTAGTGTTGTAAAGCCATACGATTGCATTAGTAATAGCGTCTGAGATACCCTTGAAGACTGGTCCAATAATTACAAAAGTAAGGAAACCAGTAATCATAATTGAAAGAAGTGGTGTAAAGGTAAAGTCAACTGCAGACGGAAGCCATTTGTGGAATCTCTTTTCCAAAATTGATAATACCCAAACTGATACTAAGACAGGAATAACTTGGTATTGGTAGTTAGTTTGTGCAACATGTAAACCAAAGATATCCCAAAACTTAGTAGCACCACCCAAGTTAGGTGTGGTCATAATCATACCGATTGCAGCACCCAAGAATTGGTTAGCTCCAAACCTTTTAGCCGCCGACATACCTACCAGAATTGGCATAAAGATAAATGGAGCAGCTGACATGACTTGGATCATGTTAGAAAGGCCGGCAATATTAGGTGCCATTTGAACAACTGACTTAGAACCAAATAGTCCTGGTGAAGTCAAGAAGTTGTTCAAAGCCATCAACAAACCACCAGCAACTAAGGCTGGAATGATTGGAACAAAGATGTCAGACAAAAGTTTAATGAAATCCATTACTGGATTCTTCTTTTTACCTTCTGCAGCAACCTTCTTCAAATCATCGGTTGATAATTCTTTCAAGCCAGTGATCTTAATGAATTCATCATAAACATCATTAACATCTCCTGGCCCAATAATTACTTGATATTGACCATTGGTCTTAAAAGTACCTTTAACATCTGAATCATTATCCAATGCCTTTTGGTCAACCTTTGAATCATCTTTTAAAACTAAACGCAAACGAGTAGCACAGTGTGCACCAGCAATAATATTATCGCGGCCCACATCTTTAATTACTCGTTCAGCCACCTTTTTGTGGTCCATATTTGTTTCCTCCTATGTAAACGCTTTATTTTTAATTCACTAACTATGATAACGCATTCATGAAATATGTCAATCGTTTGACAGAAATTTCTTTATTTATTTTACAGACTTATGACTTAATAAGCCAATTTTGCTGATATAAAATATGATAAACGTTTGACACATTTTTTATTATCTACTAAAATACAAATGAAAGATAACGCTTACACGGAGGCAAAATTATGGAATGGACAAGAGAAAAACGTTATTTACCTTATAGTAAATGGGATGCAGAGACCTTACTTGACTTACAAGCAGAGGCCGCAAATTCCGCTTATCAAATGCATTACCATTTACACCCTATTTCAGGTTTAGTTAATGATCCAAATGGATTTTCTTATTTTAATGGTGAATATCACCTGTTTTATCAATCATATCCGTTTGGTTCTGTTCACGGTTTAAAATCATGGGTCCACTTCAAGTCTCAAGACTTAGTTCACTGGATCAATCTCGGCTTAGCTGTTAAGCCTGACAGCATGGCAGATTCACACGGTGCCTACTCAGGTTCTGCTCGTGAAATCGACGGCAAATTATTCTTAATGTACACAGGTAATCACCGTGATGAAAACTGGGTTCGCACTCCTTACCAAATTGGTGCTTGGATGGATAAAGATGGTGTCGTCAAAGACAAAACTGTTTTATTCAAGAATCCTGATCACATCACTGAACATTTCCGCGATCCTCAAATTCTTAAGGAAAATGACACTTACTATGCGATTTTAGGTGCACAAGACAAAGCTGAAAAACACGGTCATATTGATGTTTGGAAATCTAAGGATCTTAAGAATTGGGAAGAATTAGGCTTCTTAAACTTATCAGATCACGATTTAGGCTACATGATTGAATGTCCTAACATTGTTCGCGTCGGCGGTAAAGTCGTAGTCATTTTCTGCCCTCAAGGTTTAGATAAAAAGATTGCAGACTATGATGATATTTACCCTAACATGTATGTGATTGCCGATGACATTGATTTTGAAAATCACCGTTTAATCAACCCAGGTCCTTTACACAACCTCGACGAAGGCTTCGATGTTTATGCTACACAAGCATTTAACGCCCCTGATGGTACTGCATACGAAGTTAGCTGGGTTGGTTTGCCTGATACCACTTACCCAACCGATGATGAAAATTGGGCTAACTGCTTAAGCCAAGTTAAGAAGTTGAGTATTCATGATGGCAAACTAATTCAAGAACCAGTTGAAACTATCAAGTCATTACGCAGAAATGAAGAAAAAGTTAGTGGTAAGACAATAAAAGAAAATACTACCGGCCAATATGAATTAAAGTTAAATATTTCAGCTAACCAAACTGGCACTTTGCGCCTTGCTGCTAACGATGATTTAAGCGAAAGCTTGCAAATCAAGTTTGATACCAACGATGGAAAATTAACTTTGGATCGTGCTCAGGCTGGGAAGAAAGTAGCAGTTGATTATGGCACCACTAGATCTACTAGCTTTACTCCACACGAAGACTTAAAACTTGATATTTTTGTCGATCACTCATTAGTAGAAATTTTCGTTAACGGTGGCGAACATGTTCTAACTGGCAGATTTTTCACTGATCCAGTTAACCAACGAATTAAATTTGATCAAGATACAAATTATCAAGGAACTTTCTACAATATGGAAATGATCCTTTAATAAGGTGATATTATGGCAGTAAAATTGACAGATGTTGCACAAAAAGCTGGTGTTTCAGTAACAACTGTCTCTCGAGTAATTAATAATCATGGCTATTTAAGCGATAAAACCAAACATAAAGTTTTCACAGCTATGAAAGAATTAAATTATCAACCTAATTCCCTTGCTCGATCACTTCAAGGCAAAAAAATGAAATTAATTGGATTGATTTTCCCAGAAATAACCAATCCATTTTTTGCGGAACTAATACAAGATATCGAAAGCATTTTATTTGAAAAGGGATATAAGATAATCCTTTGTAATGCTCAAAGAGATAAAGAAAAAGAACGTGCCTACCTAAAAATGCTCTTAGCCAACCAGGTTGATGGTATTATTGCCGGAGCTCATAATTTAGGAATCGAAGAATATCAAGAATTAGGATTGCCGATTGTTTCTTTTGATCGTAAATTATCCGAAAATGTACCTATTGTCAGTTGTGATAATTATCAAGGAATCAAATTAGCAGTACATGATTTAATTCAAAGTGGTTGTCATAAAATTTTCTTTTTAGGAAATAAACAATTAAAAGGTAACCCCACAGACCAAAGATTAAAGGCCTATTTAAACGAAGCAGAAAATTTAAATTTTACTCCCCACATTCGTTCAGTAGCATTTTCTGATTCTACATTATTGAAAAATATAACTATTCACGAAATGCTGCAAAATGATCATCCTGATGGTGTTGTTTGCACAGATGATTTAACCGCAATCTTAGTTTTACAAGAAGCACGAAAGTTAGGATTAAAAGTACCTGAAGATTTAAAAGTAATTGGCTTTGATGGTACTAAACAAATTCAAACTTACCATTCTGAATTATCAACAATTGCTCAACCCATCAATGATATAGCCATTTTGTTAGTTAAACTTTTGCTTCAAAGAATTAGTGATCCTAATAAAGAACTTAACAAAAAGCATTACATCTTACCTGTTAAATTAATTAAAAGTTTAACAACCGCATGAAAATAAGGCTTGGAGATTTCCAAGCCTTATTTTTTAGACATATTCTATTTTGATATCACTCATGCTCGAACGACCTTGAATAATTAAAGTTGGTCCACCACCGTTAGACGTACCATCAATTTCAAAATCACCTGACATGAAAGTAGATGCCATGTTGCTTTCTACCTGCCATGATAATGGTAAATAGATCGTCAAATCTGTCATTGTTATATTGACATTCATTGTCACTGTTTCATTTGCTGCCTGAGCATCATCTAAGTATAAGTTAACATCACTCATTTTAGCATTCACATCAATTGTCTCTAGTGCTTTAGAATGAATATAACGAGAAGTGTCTGACATAGTTTGATCAACTACTACATGAGAACCTTGTTCTTTGCTTACTGTATCAGTAAAGATATGATCTGTAAGATTTTCTCTTTTGTCCCTAAAGTTTTTAATTTTCTTATTTGCATAAACCACCGTATGAAATCGATTGCGAAAAATAATCCCCAATCCAATTGAAATTAGGACTGCTGCAAGTAAAATAGTCCACGGTACTAACCGAGTAATATGTAGTGGTTCAGCGAAAATCATTAAAATGAACGCAACGGAAAAGACACTCTCAGTGATCCGCCGATTAATTAATCCATCTAATAAACTGATTGCAAAAATCACTGTCCCAATCGCAGCCCAGAACCCTAGTCTGTAAGTCCAAATCCCCATTTGGTTTAAAACTACAAACAATGCACAGGCAATAAAGAAGAGGCCCCAAAAAGCTCGTCCCAATTTACCTCTCATTGAAAATTCCTTCTTTCTTCTAAACGATTACGCAAATCACGATAATAATGCCGCGATACATAGACCGTTTTATATGATTCTTCAAATTTAATCTGACAGTTAGAAATCGAACGTGTAATGGCATATATTTTATCCAAATTCAAAATAGTAGATTTAGCTACTCGCATAAAATTGCCGCCCAATATATCTTCTAACTCATACAATTTGTATTTAACTTGATAAGCATTTTTCGTCGTATGAGCCATGACGATCTTACTGTCAGTTTCAAAGAAAAGGATGTCGCTTAAATTCAAATAATAAGAAACATCATCTTTGATAGCTTCGATCTGCTCAAGATTAGGCGTTTGTTTCTGCAAGGCATGATACAATTGTTCAATTTCTGGCGTTAATTCCGAAGCATTAATAACTATTTCTGTCTCCTTTTGATTAGGATCAATATTTAATTTTACCTTCAAGCTTCATCCCTCCCTTCGACTTAACTATATTAAACTAAGAATCTTGCGTGAAAACTAGCTATTTAGACTAAGTGGTCAATTTTCATGACTAAGAGGTAAAAAAAGACTACCTTTCATTTAGAAAAGTAGTCTTTTAAGATTATAATTCATCGTTCTTTTGCTTTTCAGAATCTAAAAAGTAAATCAATGTTTGCAATTCTGTTGCCAAATCTACATTTTGCACTCTTACACTTGCAGGAGCAGATAATCTAATCGGTGTAAAGTTCATAATTCCCTTAACTCCCGCATCTACCATTTCATCAGTAGTCTTTTGGGCAGCGGTTGAAGGAACAGTTAAAATAGCAATTGAAATTTGTTGATCACTTAATTGCTGCTTTAAATCTTTCATATCGTAAACAGGAACGCCGCTTAGAATACGACCTGTAATTTTTTTATTAATATCAAAAGCACAAGAAATTCTAATATTGTTGCTTCGCTTAAAATTGTAATTAAGTAACGCTCTTCCCAAGTTACCAACACCAACTAAAGCAACGTTTGTCAATGTATCTTGATTTAAAATCTTTTTGAAAAAGCTCAGCAAATTCTTTACATCATAACCATATCCGCGCTTACCTAAAGCACCAAAATATGAGAAATCTCTTCTAATCGAAGCACTGTCAACTTGAACTGCCTCAGATAGTTCAGTGGAAGAAACCTTATCCTTGCCTTCTTCATTTAAAATGATCAAATAACGATAATATAAAGGTAGTCTTTTTGCTGTTGCTTTTGGAATTTTTATTCTATCCATAATAGAAGCCCCCAACTGTATTTCATGTTTGTGAATGCACAATCAAGCATATCTATCATACCTGTTAACATGGTGTTTGTCCAAATATATTTTTCACAAAGATTATTTTTCACATGTATTTAGTATTCGATCACTTTCTACCATATGGTAGAATAATGGTTAGGTGAAAAATTATGATTATTGCACAAGGACACGATTTAGAACAACAATTTGGTGCCAACACTTTATTTAAAAATGTTACTTTTTCAATCGATTCTAATGCCCGAATCGGTTTAGTTGGTCCCAACGGGGTCGGTAAAACTACCCTATTAAAAATTATGACAGGCGAGCAAGAACCAACTCACGGTGAATTCACTGTTAACAAGGGCATTGATGTAGGTTACATTGCTCAGGAAAATGCATTAAACGAAGACAAGACCATTTGGGATGAAATGGAATCTGTTTTTGCACCCTTAATAAAGGAAGCAAAAAGTTTAACTCACATGCAAGAACAAATTGCGGAACATCCCCAAGACCAGGAACTGCTTAAGCAATATGACCAAAAGCAATTTGCTTTTGAACAAAAAGGCGGTTATACCTACCAATCAGATATTAAGAGTATCCTGAATGGTTTCAAGTTTCCAGAAAATACTTGGCAAAAGAAGATTGGCAGCCTTTCTGGCGGTGAAAAGACTAGATTAGCTTTCGTAAAGTTGCTTCTGCGTAAGCCCGCATTGCTTTTGCTAGACGAACCTACCAACTACCTTGACTTGGATACGCTTGATTGGTTGGAAGGCTTTTTGAAGAACTATAGCGGTGCAATTTTGGTTGTATCCCACGACCAGTACTTCTTAGATCATTTGGCAACTCAAATCTTCGAATTGCAATTTGGTAAATTAACTCCATTTAAGGGTAATTATTCTGCTTACGTAATGCAGCGTGAACAACGTGATAAAGATCAAGAGGCAGCATATGAAAAGCAACAGGCCGAGATCAAAAAAGACGAAGAATTTATTCAAAAGAATTTAGTAAGAGCTACTACTACCAAACGTGCTCAGAGTCGTCGTAAAAAGCTTGAAAAAATCGAACGAATCAAGCCACCAAAGCATAAGAACAAGGTTCGAATTCACTTTAATAGCGAGCGCCCTTCTGGTAAGGAAGTTTTAATTCTTAACGATTTAACTATTGGCTATCCAGACAAAACAATGGTTAGTGATATTTCCTTCCAAATTAATAAAGGTGATCGTGTAGCTATTATTGGACCAAATGGTATCGGTAAATCTACATTACTTAAAACCATTATGAAACAATTGCAGCCTAAAGGTGGTTCCATTAAATACGGCGCATCTTTAGACATCGGGTATTATGATCAGGAATTGCAAAGACTTGATCCTTCTAAGACCGTTTTGGACACTGTTTGGGATCGTCATAAGACAATGCCAGAACGTGATGTTCGTTCAATCTTGGCCAGTTTTCTTTTTACTGCTAAAGATATTGATAAAACTGTCGGACAACTATCCGGTGGTCAAAAAGCCAGATTAACTTTAACAGTTCTTTCTCTTGAACACGATAACTTCTTGTTGATGGACGAACCTACCAACCACTTGGATATTGAAGCAAAAGAAGTGCTTGAAAAAGCACTAAAAGACTTCGATGGCACTTTGCTCTTCGTTTCTCACGACCGTTACTTCATTAATCAATTAGCTAATAAAATTGTTTCTGTTAGAAATAGTCACGCCAAGATATATAATGGTAATTATTCTTACTATCTTGATGAAAAAGCAAAGCAAGAAATAGCTGCCTCACCTTCAACAGAAGTTCAACCTACTAAACAAGTCAGCCAGCAAAAGCTTTCTTACCAAGAACAAAAACAGCGTGATTCACAAAAGAGAAAATTGCAGCGCGCAATTGACAAAGCTGAACAAAAGATTGAAGAATTAGAAGAACAAGAACAAAGTATTCAAAATGAAATGGCAAATCCTGATATTGCTTCCAATTTTGATAAGCTTGGACCACTTCAAGAGCAATTATCTGATGTTCAAAAACAGCTAGATGATGCAAATAACGCTTGGGAAAAGGCAATCGAAGAAATGGATAATTTTGAATAACATATCTAAAGACTTCCACAATATGTGGTAGTCTTTTTTGTGTTTATGGCTATATTAAGTAACGGATTTTATTATTCAATATCCTTATACGCGTGGTGTTAGTTGAATCGTTCTAGGCAATAAGCTAAGTTATAGGTTAATATCGCAATCTCTAATCGACTTTGAAAGCCTATCAGACTGCGAGCTTGATTGTTCTCCGCATTGTAATAGGTCAACAGCGAAAAGTCGCTTTCAATCGTTCTACGAATCGCCATTAATTGATGATCGTTGTGCTCCTTTGCTCCTGCCATGTTCTTACGATACGGCGTCCAAAGCTCATAGCTCATTTGTTTCAGCTGCTGATGCAGCTCTTTGCCTAAATAGCCATCATCGCTGACAATGGCATGAACTTTGAAGCCATAGTAATAGACTTTCTTGGTCGCCTTGTAGCCGATATTGGCATAGCCACGAAAAATTCTGACGCGATAGTTGCGAATCGGCTGACAGACAGGCACCGGAAATCTATCGATGATTAGGAATTGACCGCTTAGATCGACTTTTCGGTTCATTTTTTGCCGTATCAGACAGATCAATTACAGCAGTTGACGTGAACGACGATTGAAACGCGAATGGGATAGACAGTCGAAGACTTCGCAAAATCTTCTCTGGGATTCGATGCCCGATTTAGCTTGCCAAATAAGCAAAGCTAAAAGCAGACTGTCGGAAATCTTGGCTTGCTTTAGATTTCGACGATTCGAGAATTTAGCCGGAGCATACAAACGATACCAATGGCAACAGATGATAACTAAATCTTTGAAACTAACCTGTAAATGGTGACTAAAACGATTAAGATTAAGGAAGTTCAATCAGATCAGACTCTTTTCTTTTTAAATTTATAATTCAAGTCTAGTCCGATTGGACTTTTTTATTAACTAAAACGATTTAACTAGCACCACGCGTATATGTAGTCCAACCCGTGTAGTCTGGAAAAGCCGAAATTTTATACTCTTTTTGGTAAAAAATATTCATGAAAAGCTACACATATCAAGCTCTCTAGCCATTTAAAAAATGTAGTCTCTCAAAGTGCTATTCTAATATAAAATAAAAGTCTGAAAATGGTGGAAAACTTACACTGCCTTTAATCATTTTACCAATCAAAAACCAGGCACTACCGCTATTGATAGTACCCGGTCTTTCTCATATAGCCCCATTATTTTTTCTGAAGCAAAAATAGCTACACATAGACAGTGCAGCTATTTCACAAATTATTTTGGTATCCCTATTCGCAATCATCTGCAGGGATGCTTTTTCAATATTCAAATTTTACCTAAACCGTCTAGTCCTCTTTCTTTTTCTTCTCACTAAATCCAAACAAGCTTGCTAGCGACAAAGTCAATAATCCTAAGATACCTAGTTTATTGCCCTTTTCACCCGTCTGTGGTAAAGTTTCAGCTTTCTTTTCGCCTTTATTGTTAACAACCGTCGTACTAGTGCTATTAACTACAGCTTTAGGATTACTCTGCTTTGAAGCATCCTTTGTAGCTAATTGAACCTTAGTTCCATTACGCTTAGTAGTAGCTGTAGCCTTAGGCTTCACAGTTGAAGATCTCTTAACAGTCTTATTAACTTCAGTAGTCTTGTTGGTCTGCTTGCTATCCCGCTTCTTTTGAGGTGAATTACCAGAGTGTGGGCGTACAACGTCAGGATTATCATCCGGAGTCGCAGGCTGTTGCGGCTCTTCAGGTGCCTTAGGCGTTACTGGATTGTCAGTTGGAGTAGTTGGCTCTTGTGGTTCAATATTCTTGCTGTAAGTTACCGTTCTTACTACATCATTGTCGCCATGAGCTACTTCTACTGCAGGTACCACGGCTTGATCTGGAGTGTAGCCTGGGATTTCTGGGGATGCAACTTCGGCGAACTTTTGTGATTTCGTCCAAGTTGCCTTTTCTTCTCCGGTTACCAAATCTTTGGTCCCTGTCTTCGTGAATACCAACGGCGTTGCTTGATAGTCATCATGAGCCTTGCTACCGTCTTCATAGACATAATGAATGGTTTCGTTTACCGTTACCTTTTCATTAATTGCCTTAATCTTATGAGTAAAGTGAGCAACGAAGACCTGATCCTTCTTTTCATCCGTATCGTACTTGCCGTATTGAACAGCTGATAAATCAGCGCCTGCTAATTGGTCAGTAGATTCAGGATCAGCGCCCTTTGTCACATTGACAAAGTTGTACTTGCTAAAGTCATAGCTGTTTGGAATGGTGAACCCTACCTGGCCATCAGTCTTGCCACTAGCATCAAGAATAGGTGCGGCATCGATGAATTTCTTCGCGGTATCGTCATAGAAGCGCAACTTTGCTTGTTGCTTATCAGCCGAATAGGTGACAGTAACTGTAGTGTCCTTATCACCATATTTAACAGCAGCTTGTGCAACCTGACTCTTATCAGGCGTATAGCCTGCTACTTCTGGCGTACCAACCGAGGCAAAGTTCTGATCAGCTACATCGTTC
>NZ_JAEHNT010000051.1:0-1893 GCF_016742815.1 Lactobacillus sp. A27 | reverse complement strand
AAAAACAAATCAAAAAAGTTCTTGACAAAGGATTTGAGATTTGATAAAATATAAAAGCCGTCTGGTTCAACCAGACGGAGGTAGTACTTTGAAAACTGAACAAAGTTTCGCTAAAAGTGTGCGGGTGTAAAACCCAAACAAGAAGCGAAGTCAATTCGCAAGCAATAAATTTGAGACAAAGATCTTAAATAATCGAATGAGCAATCATTCAAACTTAAATTTCAAAATGAGAGTTTGATCCTGGCTCAGGACGAACGCTGGCGGCGTGCCTAATACATGCAAGTCGAGCGAGCAGAACCAGCAGATTTACTTCGGTAATGACGCTGGGGACGCGAGCGGCGGATGGGTGAGTAACACGTGGGGAACCTGCCCCATAGTCTGGGATACCACTTGGAAACAGGTGCTAATACCGGATAAGAAAGCAGATCGCATGATCAGCTTATAAAAGGCGGCGTAAGCTGTCGCTATGGGATGGCCCCGCGGTGCATTAGCTAGTTGGTAAGGTAACGGCTTACCAAGGCGATGATGCATAGCCGAGTTGAGAGACTGATCGGCCACATTGGGACTGAGACACGGCCCAAACTCCTACGGGAGGCAGCAGTAGGGAATCTTCCACAATGGACGCAAGTCTGATGGAGCAACGCCGCGTGAGTGAAGAAGGTTTTCGGATCGTAAAGCTCTGTTGTTGGTGAAGAAGGATAGAGGTAGTAACTGGCCTTTATTTGACGGTAATCAACCAGAAAGTCACGGCTAACTACGTGCCAGCAGCCGCGGTAATACGTAGGTGGCAAGCGTTGTCCGGATTTATTGGGCGTAAAGCGAGCGCAGGCGGAAAAATAAGTCTGATGTGAAAGCCCTCGGCTTAACCGAGGAACTGCATCGGAAACTGTTTTTCTTGAGTGCAGAAGAGGAGAGTGGAACTCCATGTGTAGCGGTGGAATGCGTAGATATATGGAAGAACACCAGTGGCGAAGGCGGCTCTCTGGTCTGCAACTGACGCTGAGGCTCGAAAGCATGGGTAGCGAACAGGATTAGATACCCTGGTAGTCCATGCCGTAAACGATGAGTGCTAAGTGTTGGGAGGTTTCCGCCTCTCAGTGCTGCAGCTAACGCATTAAGCACTCCGCCTGGGGAGTACGACCGCAAGGTTGAAACTCAAAGGAATTGACGGGGGCCCGCACAAGCGGTGGAGCATGTGGTTTAATTCGAAGCAACGCGAAGAACCTTACCAGGTCTTGACATCTAGTGCCATCCTAAGAGATTAGGAGTTCCCTTCGGGGACGCTAAGACAGGTGGTGCATGGCTGTCGTCAGCTCGTGTCGTGAGATGTTGGGTTAAGTCCCGCAACGAGCGCAACCCTTGTTATTAGTTGCCAGCATTAAGTTGGGCACTCTAATGAGACTGCCGGTGACAAACCGGAGGAAGGTGGGGATGACGTCAAGTCATCATGCCCCTTATGACCTGGGCTACACACGTGCTACAATGGGCAGTACAACGAGAAGCGAGCCTGCGAAGGCAAGCGAATCTCTGAAAGCTGTTCTCAGTTCGGACTGCAGTCTGCAACTCGACTGCACGAAGCTGGAATCGCTAGTAATCGCGGATCAGCACGCCGCGGTGAATACGTTCCCGGGCCTTGTACACACCGCCCGTCACACCATGGAAGTCTGCAATGCCCAAAGCCGGTGGCCTAACCTTCGGGAAGGAGCCGTCTAAGGCAGGGCAGATGACTGGGGTGAAGTCGTAACAAGGTAGCCGTAGGAGAACCTGCGGCTGGATCACCTCCTTTCTAAGGAAGCGAGAGTGATGGAGAGTAGAGATACTAAGAGAAGTCACTTAAGCAAGCGGAAGCACACTGAGAAACTTTGTTTAGTTTTGAGGGTAGTACCTCAAAGA
>NZ_JAEHNT010000050.1:0-44811 GCF_016742815.1 Lactobacillus sp. A27 | reverse complement strand
CCATTAATGAAAAGAATAATTGATGCTTTAAGCCTTTAAGATTGTAACTTGTAACTAATTGATCCATAATTATTGTAAGCGGATACAAGGAGACGGTATAATGACTGACTTAATTCATGTTTATTCCGAAATTGGCAAATTGAAAACAGTTATGTTACATCGGCCAGGAAAAGAATTAGAAAATCTTTCACCGGATATTTTAAATCGGATGTTAATTGATGATATTCCGTATTTGAAAATTGCACAAAAAGAACATGATTATTTTGCCCATACTTTGGAAAAACAGGGAGTTCATGTCGTTTATTTAGAAGATTTATTAGCACAATCTTTGACTAATAAAGATGTCCGCACGAAATTTGTAGATCAATTATTAGAAGAATCTAACATCAAAAAAGAAGATCCATTACATCAACTGTTAATGGATTATTTAATGGCCTTGCCAGTAAATGACATGGTTAAACAGATAATTGCTGGAATTAGAAAAAATGAAATACAAAATATAACACCTTCATTAGCCGATCTAGCTGAAGATCCAGATTATCCATTTTACTTAGATCCGATGCCAAATGTATATTTTACCCGTGATCAACAAGCGGCAATGCATGACTATTAATAGGATGACATTTAGAGCTAGAAGACGTGAATCTTTATTTATGGAAGCTATATTGAAGCATCATCCCAAATTTAAAGATGCCAATATTCCTGTCTGGCGAGATCGTTATACTCATGGGCGCTTAGAGGGCGGCGATGAATTAGTTTTGAACAATCATGTTTTAGCGATTGGTATTTCTCAAAGAACTTCAGCAGCTGCCATTACCGATCTTGCTCATAGTCTTTTTGGTCATTCTAGTTATGACACAATTTTAGCAATCAAAATACCGTACAATCATGCTATGATGCACTTAGACACGGTCTTTACAATGATTAATTATGATCAATTCACCGTTCATCCTTTTATTTTAGATAAAGCAGGGAAAATTGATATTTATGTTTTAGAGCAAGACGATCATGGTGAGGTTAAAATTACGCCAGAAAATGATTTGGTTAAAGTTTTAAAGAAATACTTACACGTATCAGAGATTGACTTAATTCCGACTGGCAATGGTGATCCGATTGCGGCTGCTCGTGAACAATGGAATGACGGCTCAAATACCTTGGCTATTGCACCAGGTGAAGTCGTTACTTATGATCGTAATTATGTATCAAATGATTTGTTAAGAAAACATGGCATTTTAGTTCATAAGATTCATTCAAGTGAGCTTTCTCGTGGTCGCGGAGGACCAAGATGCATGTCATGTCCACTTGTTCGTGAAGATTTGTAAGAGGCAGAAAAATGAAATATTTATAAAACGTTTTTCAAGGTAGAAGTTTATTAAAATGCAAGGATTATACTCCAGCAGAGATTAATTACTTAATTGATTTTGCACTTCATTTAAAGGAACTAAAGAAAGAAAATATTCCTCACGAATATTTAAAGGGCAAGAATATAGCTCTTTTATTTGAAAAATCTTCAACAAGAACGCGCTCAGCCTTTGTTGTTGCTTGCAATGACTTAGGCGTAAATCCTGAATATATGGGTGCTGGTGAAATTCACTTAGGTAAAAAAGAAAGCATTGAAGATACTGCAAAAGTTTTGGGCAGTATGTTTGATGGTATTGAATATCGTGGCTTTGCTCAAAAGGATGTAGAAGACCTGGCCAAGTATTCTGGTGTACCTGTCTGGAACGGATTGACCGATAAATGGCACCCAACGCAAATGTTAGCCGACTTTATGACCATTAAAGAAAAGTTTGGTCACCTAAAGGGGCTTACTTTAGCTTATGTAGGAGATGGCCGCGATAACGTTGCCGACAGTCTTTTAGTAGCTGGAAGTATGTTGGGAGTTAACGTCCACATAGTTACGCCAAAGCCTTTGTTTACTCATCCAGATGTACAAAAGATTGCGCAGGATTTTGCCCAAGATTCTGGTTCTAAGAATTTGATTACTGATGACATTGAAAAAGGCGTTAAAGGAGCCAATATTATTTACACTGATGTCTGGGTATCAATGGGTGAAAATGACTGAAGCGAGAGAATTAAGTTATTAAAGCCTTATACGGTCACAATGAAAATGATGCAAATGACGGGAACTCCAGATGATCAATTGATCTTTATGCACTGTTTACCAGCATTTCACGATCGCACTACTAAAGTTGGCGAAGAAATTTATGAAAAGTATGGTTTAAGTGAAATGGAAGTTACTGATGAAGTCTTTAACTCTCAATACGCTTGGCAATTTACTGAAGCGGAAAATAGATTGCATTCTATCAAAGCAATAATGGCCGCTACTTTAGGCAATTTATTTATTCCATCAGTTAATGAAGGAAGTAAATAAAATGAAAAGAATAGTTGTAGCTTTGGGTGGCAATGCTATTCAAGCAGGTGATAATAGTGCAGCTGCTCAAGAAAAGCAAGTGGAAAAGACAATAAAAGTCGTTGCTAAAATGATTGAAAAGGGAGATCAAGTAGCGATTGTTCATGGTAATGGACCACAAGTTGGTAATTTGCTTTTGCAGCAATATAAAGGCTCTAGCAAAGATAATCCTGCAATGCCACTTGATACCGTAGTCGCAATGACTCAAGGCAGTATTGGTTATTGGATGCAAAAGGCTTTAGATGATCAATTTAAGCATACCGACTATCCACATCAAGCCGTTGCCCTAATCACTCAGATAATAGTTGATGCTAATGATCCGGCTTTCAAGAATTCTACTAAGCCAATTGGCCCGTTTTATACTTTTAATGAAATGCAGAAACAAAAAATCTATCATCCTGAATATAGTTATAAGCAAGATGCAGGTCGAGGTTACCGGCAAGTAGTTTCATCCCCAAAGCCCGTCAAGATTATTAATGCACCAGTTATTGATACTTTACTGAAGAGTAAATTTGTCCCAATTGCTGCGGGAGGTGGCGGCATCCCTGTAGTAATAAAGGATAATAATTTGCAAGGGGTAGCAGGAGTAATTGATAAAGATTTTAGTGCCGCAAAATTAGCTGAAGATATTCAAGCAGATGAGTTAGTTATTTTGACTACTGTTGATAATGCTTATGTGAACTATAATCAGCCTGATCAAGCTCCTATTGGAAAAGTAAAAGTAGATCAACTAAAGAAGTATCTAGAAGCTGGTCAATTTGCAGCAGGTAGCATGAAACCTAAAATTGAAGCTGTCATTAATTTCGTAGAGAAAACAGGAAATACTGCAATCATTACTTCTTTAAGAAATGCAAGTAAACTTGATGATGGAGTAGGTACAATCGTTTATAATTAATTGCGGTGAGATAATAATGAATATTTTTCAAGAAGGAAATCCGCAAGATATTGCTCAAGTGTTAGCTGCAAAGGATTATCGTGTAGCTTTACAACAAAAGATTTTTCAAAAATATCCCGATACTACGTTAGTTGATATTAATTTAAATATTCCGGGTCCAATTAAGAATAATCAATATTTGATTGAACTGTTTAATTATGGAATCAAGCAATTAGAAAAAGAGTGGCAGGATAAAAATTATAATTATCGATTGGTAAAAGCATTGAATATTGATGCTGGATGTGAAAATTTTTATATTTTGCAGGAATCTAGCAAGAAGGTTAAATTATCGACTATTTCATTTGAAGAGAATAGTTCGGTTGGTCGATTATTCGATGCCGACGTACTAGTTAAAGGCAGACCTGCGATTTCACGTAAAGAATTAAATTATGCAAGTCGCCGTTGCTACTTATGTGATCGTCCTGCTAAAGAATGTGCACGATCACGTCGACATTCAGTACAGGAAATGCAAAAGTATATTTCTAGTTTATATACCAAGTATGTTAATAAGTAAAACGGGATGACAGGTATATTCATCCCGTTTTTTCATCTAAATCTTAAGAAAAGCTAACGAAAAACACATAAAATGATCTAAAATATAAGTAAGATTATTAAGACAGTATATTTTTATAAGGAAAATTATGAAATTAAAGAAAAACCAAGACAATTTAAAACAAATTGCTTCATTGATTGAATACGCTTTTTTAAAAGATTCTGATTTAACTACAGATGCCAATTTTATGAGTCGGTATGATCATAGTGATGGATATGGATATTTTGATCAAGGAAAATTGACTAGTTATATGATGGTAAATCAATTTAAGGGTGAAATATTTGGTCATCATGTTCCAATAGCTGGGATTGGCTATGTATCATCCTATCCTGAATGTAGAGGACGGGGCCATATTTCTAAATTAATGGAAGAAGTTATTCATGATTTGCATGAAAATAAAATTCTGGTGGCAAATTTAGCTCCTTTTTCAGAAGATTTTTATCGTCATTATGGCTTTAGCAATAGTATTTATCAAAAAGAATATCGCTTTTCTGGGGATGCTTTAGCTTCCTTTAAATTACCTCGTAAGGGTAAGGTGATTCGCGGAAAATGGGGTGATTTGATTGTTCAAAATGGCGTAATTCAGTTATATGAACGTCAATTACATACTGATGACGAGAGAAATACTATTATTAGAGAAGCTTGGTGGTGGAATAGATTAGATAGTTACTACCATCATCGAGATATTGCGGTTTATTTTGATAATGCCGGTCGTCCAATGAGTTACTTGATTTATCGGATAGTTGATAATTGCTTTATGGCAGATGAATTATATTCAATTACCCCTCAAGGATTATCAAGCATATTAGGCTTTATGGCATCTCATATAGGTTCAGTTAAAGAGTTTTGTATGATGCTACCTGAGAAATCATTATTGGCCGAGCTTTTCCCAGAACAGAATGAATTAGACATTCAACTTCATCCATATATGATGAGTAGAATTATTGATTTTCAAAAAGTTTTGTCATGCATGCGGCCACTGCAAGAAGGTACTTTTAACATTGAAGTTAATTATGATGATCAATGTCCTTGGAATATTGGCGTTTGGCAATTGAATAATCACAATCGTGAAGTTACGTGTGAGCGTAAAGAAGATGAATTAGTTGATTTTTCTGGGCCAATCACCGCATGGACCCAAGTTCTTTTAGGCCGTTTAACTTTAAAGGCTGCTATTGAATTGGGTCTAATAACAAATTATCGTATTAAAAAGTTAGATTTTGTAAAAGGCAAAGTTTCATTTTATGATTATTTTTAAGGAAAGAAGGCATTAAAAATGAGTAAGCAAAAGAAAGTTAGATTACTAAAATTTTTAAGCGTAGTGATTAGTGGGATAAATGTGGTTATTTCGCTGCTGATCATGCTCAATAAGTACCAAATTAGAAAAGATAAAAAGCAGATAGCTGACGAAGGTCATGCTCCCTTGGATGAAGATTAACTATGAAAACATTAAAAATAGCATATTTTAACCAGCTTGGTAGAAAAGATTTAGATCGAGTTGTAGACCAGTTTACGCAAAAATATCCTAATATAAAAATTAGTCTAATTGGTATGGGACATGATGAAGTCTTTGATAAACTAGCTGAGCAAGATGTTGATTTAGCAATTAATGATCTGCGGGATGAACAGGTTGATTTTAATTCACAAATCTTAGGTCAAAAAGCTGTCATGGCTATTCTACAAAAGGGTAGTTATCCTAGCGGTATCCAGATGATTAATAAAGATGATTTAGTTGATTTAACTTGTTTTATTGTCGCTAAACCAGAAGAAGAGGCCGCAGAACTTCATTTATTTAAGGATATTTATCAGATTCAAAGTCCATTTATTGCTTCAAATTCTGTAGAAGAAGCAGCATTATTAGTAGCCTCTGGATCAGGATATTTCTTGATGAATGAAGCGACTGCTGGTTTGATCAGTAATGATACTTTGCAGCAATTATTTTTATTGTCTAATGGACAACAAATGTGGCAAAAAATCGCAGCCTTCTATACAAATGAAGATGCCAAAATTAAAGATTTCATTTCATTAGTTCAAAAATTATATTAATCTATCTTTAAGTAACAAAATGCTGTAGAATTAGTAATGAAAGCGAATCCATAATTTTACAACTGGAGATGATTTTTATGCTAATAAGAAAGTTATTGCCTTTATCTGCAATGGTATTGGCTTTAGGCTTGAGTGTATTAACAACTCATGTAAATGCCACTGATAATACTTATGGTAATGGAGCAATTATTACAGTGCCTAAAAAGATGCAAGGTACATGGTATTCATATGACCGTAACGCTCATAATGGTAGAAAAATTACTTTTACTGCACATACGGTTAATGGAAAAATTATTTACACTCAAGATAAATCGATTATTAGTGATTACTTTAATGGTAATATCCAAAATCAAACCGATTTTGATCATGTAACTAAAAATTGGATGTCGGGCCAAACGACTAAGATGAAAAATCATCTATTTTATGAAATTAATCCATGGATTAGTTTTGAAAATTGGAGCCTTTATAGAGTAATGCCGCAAAAAATTAATGGTAAAAAACATAATGTTTTGCTATATTCAAGCAGATATGATGGTGGTAATTACTACAGAAGCAAAAAATTAGCTAAACAAATGAAAAATTATAAGTTTAAAAAAGTAGACTATCATTTGTAAAATTTGAATAATAAGAAAATGCTTCGATCACGAAAAGATTTGAAGCATTTTTTAATGGTATTTTACTTCAAATTAAATAAATTATGTTAAGTTAATTTTGGTAGTCACTTTTTGTGAAAATAGCATATAATATCAATAAAAATTAAAATTGGTAGGAAAGAAAAATGAAATTAGAAAAGGCACCTGTTTTAAATTTATTTAGATTAGAAATAGATCCAAAAAATCATGAAAATTATACTCAAAAAGTAGAAGAGTATATGTTAAATGCCGATCATGCCTTGTTTATGCAGAGTGGTCATGAAGATCAAAAAGAATATAAGAACTACTTGATCGAAAGCTACCAAGATGATGCTGCTTATCAACAACACGAAGATACAAGTCAGGTTCAACAATTTGAACATAATCTGAAAGATATTGTGACTAGTCAAGTTAAAGTTGAATTATATCCTGAATTTATCTCAACTAAACCTGAAAATTTAGCTGTTACGCACGACAATGATTACGTGGTTTATTTAACCGAAATTGGTGTACAATTGGGCAAAGGTGATGAATTTGCCAATGCGGTAATGAAAGAAATGAAAACTGCGGTTGAAAAAGAAGATGGAATTTTGGCTATGATTGCCGGTACTATTATGAATCAACCTAATGAATGGTTTTCACTAGAGGTATACCGGACTGAAGAAGCATATGAAAAGCATCTAAAGACCAAGCATTTTAAAAAGTATCTTGAAGCTACTAAGTATTCCGTAGAAAGTAAGGGACTACATTTGCTTAAGCCTGACTGTATAGTAGATCAGGGAGAAATTTTTTATAGACCATAACAAAAAAGCAAGTTATTTGATTGAAATAGCTTGCTTTTAAATTATCTACGATTATTATGATTTCTTATTTTAACGGGAAGAGGTTTATTAACTAATGTAGAACTAATAGCCATAATCCCTGCAGTTGCCAAAGTAGCTGCAATAATTATTAATTTAATCAATATTATTTTCCTTTCAATAAGTTATCTATAATGTAACAATCAAATCTTAAGAATTTATATTGAAAAATTAATAGAATGATTAAGAATAGGACTATGCAAAATTAAACTTACCAAGTAAAATTGTATTAGAGTCAAGTCTAATGCTATTCCCGAAGTCAATCTATTTACTAAAAGTAAATGATTGGCTTTTTTGTTTAAAGTTGATATACAATTACGTAATCATGATTATGTAAACTAATCTTCAGCGATAAAGTTTTCGTAAATGGTTTTAATAACTGCTTCTTCATCTTTACGTCTAGTGCCAATCATAATTGAAATTTGTGATGCACCTTGGTTAATCATTTGAATAGAAATATCTTTTTTACCAAGAGGATAAAGAAGACTGGCACAAAGGGTTAGTTTATCTTTCATCCCTTCACCAACGACCATTGTAATAGCATAATCATCAATCCACTGCATTTGATCTGGATTCAAACTAGTTTGAATTTCATTGCAAATCACGTCAATTAATTGGTCATTTAATGCATCCTTCTTAAAAATTACAGTTAAATCATCAATCCCAGAGGGCATATGTTCGTAAGAGACGTGGTGTCGATTAAAGATTTCCATTAATTTTAGAGTAAAACCAGCGCCCTTATTCAACATGTATTTTCTTAAATAAAGAGCTGCAAAATTTTTGCCACCAGCGATGCCGGTTATCGTCTTTTTAGCTGTGAATCCTTCTTCTGGTACAATTAAAGTACCGGGCTTTTCTGGAGCATTTGTATTTTTAACGTTAACTGGAATTTCTCCTTGAATGGCAGGAATCAAAGCTTCGTCATGAAAAACGGAAAAACCGGCATATGATAATTCTCGCATTTCCTGGTAGGTCATTTTTTTAATAGGCTTAGGATGGTCAATGATATTAGGATTTGCGGAGAAAATGGCATCAACATCAGTAAAGTTTTCGTATAAATCTGCATTAAATCCACGAGCTAGAATGGCACCAGTAATGTCAGAACCTCCCCGTGAAAATGTGGCAATATGTGCTGACGGAGTAATACCATAAAAACCTGGGAAAATAATTCGCTCGTCTTTATTTAATTTAATTCTTTTCAAATTTACATATGTCTCAGGATTAACCTCTGCATTATTAGGAGTACCAGTAACTATCAAACCAACATCTTTAGGTTCTAAAAAACGAGTTTTGATCCCTTGATGGTTAAGGATTTTAGTAATTAACATGGCATTTAGGCGTTCGCCATGTGCTTTAAAAGCAGCCATTCTATAGTCAGCATTCGGATAATCGAGTTGAGGTAAAGTTAATAGCAGTCGCTTAATTTCGCTTAGTTCTTTTTCAGGTAGATTAAAATATTGAGCAATTAATTCATAACGCTTGAAAATTTTATTAGCGATATCATTGTAATTGTTGCTTCTTAAACTAGCATAGGCGTATGTAATTAATAGATCAGTTACTTTAATATCATCGTCATTTCTTTTACCAGGTGCAGAAACCACAATTACTTTACGTTCTGGATCATCTTTAATGATTTTTAACGCTTTATCTACGTTGTTGCCTGTAGCAAGCGATGAACCACCA
Source organism: Lactobacillus sp. A27 (assembly GCF_016742815.1). Taxonomy (NCBI): domain Bacteria; kingdom Bacillati; phylum Bacillota; class Bacilli; order Lactobacillales; family Lactobacillaceae; genus Lactobacillus; species Lactobacillus sp. A27. The sequence continues at coordinate 35,693 of NZ_JAEHNT010000050.1, read as the reverse complement.
AATTTTACAACTTTCATATTTTTCCCTCGAATTATTTTAAGTCTAAAATTGAACTAATTACTAATTCCATATTTTGTGGATCGATTACTTTTTCTAAGCTTGGTTTACGATCAAATAATGTTCGCACGCCAATCGATAATTGACCGCCTAATTCCTCGTAGAGCTTTTTAATTGCGGCAATACCTGTTTGAGGACAAACGCGTCCTGTGATAGCTTCATACACTGTTTCTGGAAATTTATATGGACTTGCGGTTGAAACAATTACCATTGGAGTCGTATCACCAGTTTTTTCTTGGTATTGATGAGCAACATATGAGCCAACAGCGGTATGGGGATCGATGACGTAGCGATCATAATTGTAGATGCGGTTAATTTCTTTAACTACTTGTCTTTCCGTCGCAAAATCAGCTGCAAAAATGTCCTGAAGTTTTGAAAGGATGTCATCACTAATGTGATAGTGGCCGCGTTGAGTTAATTGATTCATTAAACTATTGATTTGTTGATGGTCGCCGTCGTAAAGGTCAAATAATAGTCTCTCAAGATTGCTGGAAACTAAGATATCCATTGCAGGTGCATTGGTCAAATGGAATTTGCGACGACGGTCATATTCACCATTTTTAAAGAAATCAGTCAGTACATTATTTTCATTTGAAGCACAAATTAGTTTCTTAATTGGCAAACCTAGTTTTTTAGCATAATAACCTGCTAAAATATCTCCAAAATTGCCAGTAGGTACAGAAAAGTTAATCTGATCACCTAATTTAATTTCTTGTCTGCGTACTAATTGACCATATGTATAAAGATAGTATGAGATTTGTGGTACAAGACGACCAATATTCATTGAGTTGGCTGAAGAGAATTGATAGCCATTTTTATTCAACTGAGTCTTAAATTTAGTATCATTGAAGATTTTCTTTACTTCGGTTTGTGCATCATCAAAATTGCCTTTAATAGCGATTGCTTGGAGGTTGTCTCCGTGTTGACTAAGCATCTGACGAAGTTGAACTGGACTAACGCCACCTTCAGGATAAAAGACAATAACGTTAGTACCTTGTTGATTGGCAAAACCACGCATAGAAGCGGTCCCCGTGTCTCCAGAGGTTGCAGTCAGGATAATAATGTCACGATCAATTTTTTCGATTTGCACAGCACGTGTCATTAATTGCGGCAACATTTGCAAAGCAATATCTTTAAAGGCAAGAGTTGGTCCGTGGAATAATTCCATGTAGAAGTTATGATCATGCTTTTCAATCGGAACAATGCTGCGATCATCCCATTGTTCACTGTATGCATTAAGTACAGCGCTTTGAATCTGTTCTTTGGAATAATCATCAAAAAACAAACTAATTACCATTGCAGCTATTTGTTTATAAGATAATTTTGGCAAATCTTCTAATTTAAAATTTGCATGAGGAAAATCTGTTGGAACATATAAGCCACCGTCTGGCGCTAAGCCTTGAATAATAGCGGCAGCTGAATTTAACGTATTTTCTTTTGAACCTCGAGTACTACGATATTTCATAAAGCATCTTCCTATTCTTAAGTCTTAATTAATATATTAAACATTGTAACTTGTTTTTACCATATGTTACAATCATAAAAAATAAGAAAAGAATTAAAAAAGAGTGATAGATAAAGATGACAATAAAAATAGCGTTACTTGGGTTAGGAACAGTAGGTTCTGGTATTTTAGACATTATAAAAAGTGATAATGGAAAAATTGAACAGACAAGTGGGCAAAAGATTGTTGTTAAAAAAGCCCTCGTTCGAAATAAAGAAAAGTATCAAAAATTTGCACATTCAGTTAATATAATTACTGATTTTAATGATATTTTAAGCGATCCCGAAATTGAAATCGTGGCAGAATTGATGGGTGGATTACATCCCGCAAAAGAATATATTAGTGAGGCATTGCGTGCCGGTAAGAATGTAGTAACCGCTAATAAAGATCTGATGGCTGCTTTTGGAACGGAATTAATTAAACTGGCCCAAGATAATCGTTGTGACTTAATGTATGATGCAAGTGTTGCTGGAGGCATCCCGATTTTACGAACATTAAGTGATTCTTATGTTGGAGACCATATTTTAGAAATTCAAGGTATTGTTAATGGCACAACAAATTATATTTTGTCGCAAATGAATAAAAAGGGACTAAGCTACGAAACTGCCTTGAAACATGCGCAAGAACTGGGTTTTGCGGAAGCAGATCCAACTAATGATGTCACAGGTAAAGATGCTGCATATAAAATGATTTTGTTGTGTCAATTTGCTTTTGGTGCACATGTTAAGATTACTGATTTCAATGTTGAGGGAATAGACCATTTACAAGACTTTGATTTGCAACAAGCTAAAGAATTGGGATATCCGATTAAGCTAATTGGCATTGCTAAAAAGGTGGCGGATAAATTATTTGTAGAAGTTGCTCCGTGTCTTTTGCCTGCAGATAGCTTAATGGCAAATATAGAAAATGAGATTAATGCTTTACAAATTAAAAGTCGAAATTTGGGAACGGCATTATTAACCGGACCGGGAGCAGGTAGTTTAGCCACTGCCAATTCGGTTATGAATGATATTGTTAGTGAAGTTAAAAATCTGGTTAATAAAACTAATGGCCAATTATTCAACCGATTTTCTAGTAAAGATTCTTTGATTATTACTAAAGATATTAAAAATCCATATTATTTATCGTTTAAACAAGAAAAAGTTGCTCATTTGACTAATATTCTTGATGAATTAGGGATAGAGATTCAAGAATTAAAGCAAATAGAGGATAGAACTATCGTAATAACTAAGGCTATTAATCAACTGCAATTAGAGAAATTGAGCGCTGCTAATGTAAAACTAATGGCCAAATATAAGATTTTATAATGGAGGAGTTATAAAAATGATTATTAAGACACCAGCTTCAACTGCCAATTTAGGACCGGGTTTCGATTCTTTAGGTATGGCCGTATCGCTTTATTTAGAAGTGGAAGTATTAAACATCTCTGATCATTTTCAGGTGGATCATGTGATGCCAGATATTCCCCATGATGAAAATAATTTAATTGTGAAAACGGCTTTAACAGTTTATCCAGGATTGCAACCTCTTCATTTACGAGTAAAAAGTGATATTCCATTAGCGCATGGCTTAGGAAGCAGCTCTAGTGCAATTGCTGCAGGAATTGAATTGGCTAATCATTTTGGTAAGTTAAATTTGTCAGATAAAGAAAAAGTACAAATTGGAGCAAAAATTGAGGGCCATCCAGATAATATTGCGCCAACAATTTTAGGTGGTTTAATTATTGGAACGGAAATTGACAATCATTTTGATACTATTAAAGCACCGTTGCCTAATTTCTCTTTGGTGGCTTATGTGCCGGAATATAATTTGCCTACAAAGAAATCACGTAATGTTTTGCCTGAACATCTGGATTTTAAGACAGCTACACATGGTTCAGCTATTGCTAATACTCTGGTAGCAAGCTTATTTACACAAGAGTATCAAATGGCAGGCGAGCTCATGGAAAATGATGTTTTTCATGAAAAGTATCGTGAACGGCTTGTACCAGAGCTTTTGCAAGTCCGTGAGGTTGCACATCAAAAGCATGCTTTAGCAACATATTTAAGTGGTGCAGGTTCAACGATTATGACCTGGATTGAAGATGAACATGTTAAAGGCTTTTTATCAGGTTTGAGAAAACACGGATTAAAAGATAAGACATTAGTACTTAAACCAGATAATAATGGCGTCCAAATAATTGAAGATTAATAAAATGACCTTGATTAACTAAAATCAAGGTCATTTTTTAATTATCGAAAGTTTCGATAAATGAATCGCCGTCTACAAGTACTCGTTTGGCATTGACAGCGTACCAATATGGAATAACTACAGTATTATCTTCTTTTTCTAATTCACAATCGGCTATATCTAGAACTTCATCTAATTTATTTTCTGGAACTTGAGGATAAAGTTTAAGAAAAGCTTCTTTGGTCATGCCATTTTTCTTGAAGCCGCTACTTGGGTAATTATCTATAGTAATATCTTGAAAATCGGAGAGATCGTATCTAGGTTTAAAGTCATCATCAAAATATTTTATTTCAATATTTTCAATTTCCATAAATGCACCAAGTTGATTAGCCATGTGAGGTAATTTGTTAGCTAATTGTTCAATTGTAAAGCCATTAGTAGTATCTGCTTGTTCACGATGGTGCTTGAGCCATGCCTGCCTTATATCATGAGCATCGCTACGTTTTAAGATAATATTTTTAACTCTTTTAATTAAATCTTCGTGTTTTTTAACAGCTTTTTGCCATTCGATTCTACTAGGATATAGCTGTCTGTAACTAACGGGGAAGGGACGATTAATAATATTGAAAATAAAGTTTAGCTTATCTGTAGGATAAGACTCTAACTCATTTTCTCGCCAAACTAATTGATAATATGAACTCATCGAAATCCGCCTTTCTATTTAACTAAATTATAAACTTTAATTAAATGAAGCGGCAGAAAAGGGGCAAACTTTTGAAGAAATTGAATAAATAAAATAAGCCTACATTGGCGATATCTAACCAATATAGGCTTATTAATAAATTGTATTTAAACAATCTCTTGCTCCTTGAAGCGTCCATAGACCTTCTCAACTTCACTTACGCTCATAAAGGCATATGGATCTGCTTTTTGAACAATTTGACGAATGTCATACATATCGTAACGATCGATGATCGTGATCAAAACAGTCTTTTCAATATGGCTATATGCACCTTCAGCATCATGCAAAATAGTTATCCCGCGGTGCATCCGGCTTTGAATACCATCGATAATATGTTGGGGATGCTGAGTTACAATCATTACTTGCATCTTCTGGTGTTGCGTATAGACAGCATCGATTACTCGGCCATTGATAAAAATTGTTAAGGCGGAGTATAAAGCACGTGTCCAACCGAACATGTAACCAGCAGCGGCAATAATGATTAGATTGATAAAGATATTGAATTTACCGTAGCTAATCCCAGTTTTTTGTCTGATGACAATTCCGATAATATCTAAACCACCGGTTGAAATTCCATTTTTAAGTGCTAAACCTGTACCGATACCATTAATTGAAGCACCGAAGATGGCACAGACAAGTGGGTCTAGACGCATTTGCCATGGCTGAATCCAATGCATCATGAACGAACCTAAAACAACGGCTACAATAGTAAAAAATGTAAATTTATGACCAATTTTGAACCATGCCAAAATGAATAATGGAAAGTTCAATATAAAGTACATAAATGATGTTGTTAATGTGAAGGGAAGATAACGTTCACTGACTGTGTTGATTAACTGAGCAAATCCTGTGATCCCGGATGAATACATGTGTCCAGGTGTCCAGAAAAAATTCAATGCAATAGCAACAGCAATTGAATAAAAGAAAGCAGCAGATAATTTTGAAAGAAAATTATAGCGTCTGTTAAATTTATCTAATTGATCCATATATGTTCCTTTTTAGTTGCGACAAATATTATGCAACATTTGTACAACGAAATTATGTTTAATGAATGATATACTAAGTTTAACAAAAGTTGTGTCAGGGACCAATAAAAAATTCCTATACTACAAATATTTTATTTGCCGAGTATAGAAATTTTTACTTTGAATATCCGTGATTATGTTAAGTACTATTTCTTTTCATTATAATATTTTTTGATTACATTAATAGGATTTAGCCAAGTGCCATTATCAACGTTCCAGTTTTTGCATGGGAAACCATGTTTATTAATGTAATCTTTGTTGGTTTTAGTTAATCCTAAATGTAAATGAGAGCCGGTCATTTTGCCAATCTTTTGACCGGCTTTAATCTTTTGACCTTTCTTAACGTAAATGTCTTTCTTTTTAGTAAATCCTTCTTGGTAAACTTCAACGTATTTATCAGGACTGATTACCCAAATGAACCAACCAAGTCCGCTACCGTAAGCAACTTTTTTAACAGTACCTGCGTGAATAGCATAAACGTTAGAACGTCCAACTTCAGAATAACCAAAGTCCCAACCATCATGAAAATAATAAGGTGGGTTAGAAGAACGCATATAATCAGTCATACCAAAAGTTTGAGCTTTAAACATTGGACGCACGCCATGTTTTTCACAAGCTTTGAATGGATAGCACCATTTATATGTTTTCTTTTCTTTAACATTTTATGTAGTGACTGCAAGGGAAGAGTCTTCCGCTGTGTCTGCAGACACGACATTTGCAATATTAAAACTTGAACCTACTAAAACTGTCCCCAATAAAGTAATAATTGTTTTACGAAATTTCATCTATAGTAATTTCAGGTTGCGCCTGATTATTTATCCTCTCTATATGATCTAGACTATTGTAGCGCATTTGTTTTACGAGATAGTTACAAATTTCTTTCTAACGTATATAAGTTAAAATTAGTCCAAAAGAAAATCACTCTGAAAGAACTTCAAGAGTGATTTGAAATTATTTAGTTATCTGATTATTTTGCATAGTCATCAATGCCCAAGTGTTCCAGAATAAGAGCTGCTGTTTCTTCAATTGAACGGTGAGCAACATTGATTACGTAACAGCCTAGCTTCTTGTAAAGTTCTTGAGCTGATTCAAGTTCCTTGTTGATTGAATCCATGTTGGAGTAAGTAGTATCAGGGTTTAGACCATAAGCAATCATTCTTTGACGTCTGATTTCGTTTAAAACAGATGGGTCATTGGTTAAACCGATAATCTTTTTAGGATCGATTTCGTAGATTTCCTTTGGAATATGAGTTTCTGGAACTAAAGGTAAGTTAGCAACTTTTAAATTCTTGTTAGCTAAGAATAGTGAAAGTGGAGTCTTTGAAGTACGTGATACCCCAAGTAACACTACATCTGCTTCTAAGAATCCTTTTGGATCTTTACCATCATCGTACATTACGGCAAATTCCATTGCAGAAATTCTGTCAAAGTACTTTTGGTTTAAGCTGTGTTGTGCTCCGATCTTTTGATCAGGAGTCATATGAGTAGTTTGTTGAATTGCCTCAACTACTGGTGAAAAGATGTCAACGCATTGAATGTTATGCTCACGTGCAAATTTAATTACGGGCATTTGCATCTCATCTTTTACTAAACTATAAATGATCACTAAATTAGGATATTTTTCGATCTCCTCCAAGACTTCATCAAGTTTATCCTTGCTAGTAATAAATGGATAACGACGATAATTAATTTGGGCCTTTGGAAATTCGGCAGCAGCAGCAGTAGCGTTGCTGAATGCAGTATCACCAGCGGCATCTGAAATAATGATGATATTTACTTCATTTTGGTCTTTTGTTTCTGCCATATAATAGCACCTCTTTCTGAAATAATTATACTATTAATGAAAGCGGATTAACAATGAAATTCGTTAAGCTAACATGTAACAATTATATAGAATGATTAGATTTAAATTTAAGGCTAAATAAAACTGATAAAATGTAAGGGCTTAAAAATATCCCGGATTTTATAAAAAATATTATAAGAATGTATTGACCCTTAAGATTTGTTTGGTATAATTTAAGTAAATGTATGGCGTAACGCCAAGAAATGGAAGGAGGGATCACACATGGCTAAGACAATCGTTCACGAAAACGAGTCTATTGATGATGCTCTTCGTCGTTTCAAGCGTTCCGTTTCAAGAAGTGGTACCTTACAAGAATACCGCAAGCGCGAATTCTACGAAAAACCAAGTGTTCGTAGAAAATTGAAGTCAGAAGCTGCACGCAAGCGTAGACATTATTAATAATCTGAAAAGCTCACCCGGGAATGGGTGAGCTTTTTATTTTCAAAAATATTTGATAAACACAGTATTGAAATAATTGGTATTTCGATACTGTGTTTTTTTATCAAATGAGTTAATAACTATATGTAGATATCAAAGTTGCCAGTGCTCACTATATCTTGTAGGTGAAGCAAATATTTTTTAAAAGTCAAGTCTTAAAAACAATTCCAATTAGCGTTAACGTTAGAGATGTATTTTTTTAGAATTCGGGAGATAAAATGGCAACTTTAGAGATAAAAAATTTACATGTTGAAGTTAAAGACGAAGAAAAAAAAGCCTACAAGAAAATTTTAAAAGGCGTAAATCTTACTATGCATACAGGCGAGATCCACGCCATTATGGGACCAAATGGTACAGGTAAATCAACTTTATCTGAAACAATCATGGGCAATCCTAAATATCGTGTTACTGAAGGTCAAATTTTGTTAAACGGTGAAAATGTTCTTGATATGGCAGTCGATGAACGGGCTAGAAAAGGACTCTTTTTAGCAATGCAATACCCAGCTGAAGTTCCTGGAGTTACAAACGCTGAATTCCTTCGTGCAGCAATTAATGCACGTCGACCTAAAGATGATCCTATTCCTGTCATGGATTTCATTAAAGAGCTTAATAAGAACATGGCTTTACTTGATATGAATGATTCAATGACTGAACGATATCTTAATCAAGGCTTTTCCGGTGGTGAGAAAAAGCGTAATGAGATATTGCAAATGTTAATGATTAAGCCAACTTTTGGCATTCTTGATGAAATTGACTCAGGTCTTGATATCGATGCGCTTCGTGTCGTCTCACGCGGTGTAAATGCCATGCGCGGTGATAATTTTGGTGCCCTAATGATTACTCACTATCAAAGATTATTAAATTATATCGTTCCAGATGTGGTTCACGTCATGATGGACGGTAGAGTTGTGAAAGACGGCGGCCCTGATTTGGCTAAAAAGCTTGAACAAGAAGGTTATGCAGGTCTTCGTGATGAACTAGGTCTTGATATTAAATTGGTTGATGAAGATTAGGGGATAAAAATGTTTTCTAAAACTACTTTTCAAGAACTAAGTTCAAAATATAACGACCCTGATTGGCTTATTAATGAGCGCTTAGAAGCTTTTAATTTAATTGAAAAATTGCTACTACCTAAGATGCAGCAATTTAAGTACTCAGATTGGCCACTAACTGTTAACAATGACTTTGCTTTAGAACAGTCTGCTTTAAAAATTAGCGATAATTCAGAGTTAGAAGAAAATAAAGTCATTTGCCAAGATATATTCGAGGCTAGTAAGCAATATCCTGAGCTAGTGCAAAAATATTTAAATTCAGTTTCTCATTTTAATGAAGATAAGTTGCTAGCATACAATACTGCTTTTATGAACAACGGCCTTTTCTTATATATTCCTGATAATGTCGAAATACAGGAACCAATTGAAATTGAACTTGTCCAAAATAGTATGAGCAAAAGTGCTTTAATTTCACACATTGTAATTGTGGTTGGCAAAAATAGTAAAGCTAAGTTTATCCAGCATCTGTCTACAGTTGGTCATGAGAAAAATTTAGCCAATTTAGTTGTTGAAGTTCAGGCTGTGGCTGGAAGCAACGTTGAATTTTCTTCGCTTGATGAAATGGAAGAAAATACTACACTTTACTTCAATCGCCGCGCTAATTTGGCGCGAGATGCTCATATTGAATGGAATGTTGCTTTTATGAATGACTGTAACACAGTCGGAGATTTAGCTTCAGAACTTCTAGGTGAAGGCAGTTATGCTTATTCAAAAGCAATTGCTATTACGACTGGAAATCAAAAAGTTGCGGTCAATAACCGAGTAATTAATCGTGGACCTCATTCAACCGGCTTAATTAATCAACGCGGAGTTTTGCTTGAAGATTCTAGATTGATTTTTAATGGAATTGGCCAAATTGTTCACGGAGCGCATGGATCAAAAGCTGATCAACAAAATCGTGTTTTGATGATGTCTGATACGGCACAAGGGGATGCTAACCCACTTTTGTTGATTGATGAAAATGACGTTATTGCAGCGCATGCGGCTAGTGTTGGCCCGGTTGATCCAATTCAGATGAATTATCTAATGAGTCGCGGCATTCCTTACGCTCAAGCTGAAAGAATGGTTATCCATGGCTTTTTAGATCCAGTACTTGGTGCCATTCCTAAGGGAAAAGTAAAGGATCGAATGCTCGCAATTTTGGAAAGAAAATTGATTAATGGACAAAGAAGCTATTACAAAAATAAGAAATGATTTTCCTATTTTAAAACAAAAGATTAATGGCAATAGATTAGCTTATCTGGATAATGCCGCTACCATGCAAATGCCTGTGCCAATTTTGCATAAAATCAACAGTTTTTATCAAACTTCATATGCTAACGTGCACCGAAGTGTTGACACTTTAGGCTTTAATGCAACTAAGCAATATGAAGAGGCCAGAGGGAAAGTTGCGAGCTTTATTAATGCGGCTGATACAAATGAGATAATCTTTACTAGTGGTTGTACAGATAGTTTGAACTTGGTAGCTGCAACTTACGGCGAACAAAACATTCATGAACAGGATGAAATTGTGTTAACCATAATGGAGCATCATTCTAATCTCTTACCATGGCAACAATTGGCGAAAAGAAAAGGTGCCATCCTTAAATATATTGATTTGACTGAAAGTCAGACTCTGGATTTGGATGATGTCAAGAAAAAGATAACCGCCAAGACTAAAATTGTGGCAATTGCCCATGCTTCTAATATATTAGGAATGATGAATCCTATTGAGGAAGTAATTAAGATAGCTCATCAAGTTGGAGCTGTAGTGGTAGTAGATGGTGCACAAGCCGTGAGTCATTTCCCAGTTGATGTTCAAAAGATGGACGCAGATTTCTATGCTTTTTCTGGTCATAAAATGCTCGCACCAACAGGGATCGGTGTTTTATATGGTAAAAAGAATTTATTAAATCAAATGCCACCATATCGTTTGGGCGGTGAAATGATCAGTAATGTAACTAAATACGATGCAATATGGGCGGATTTGCCGCAAAAATTTGAAGCAGGGACGCCTAACATAATTGGTGCAGTTGGCTTAGGCTATGCTATTGACTATTTGCAAAATATTGGTATGAATGAGATCCAATCTTATGAAAAAGAGCTAAGCAAGTATTTGATGCAAAAATTAAAGAAATTAGATTTTATCGCTATTTATGGCCCAAAAGAAAACCATACAGGGGTGTTTTCATTTAATTTGAAAAATATTCATCCTCATGATGTGGCTACAGCACTTGATATGCAAGGGATCGAGGTAAGAGCGGGACATCATTGTGCTCAGCCCTTGATGCGTAGATTAGGTGTTGAATCTACAGTAAGAGCTAGCCTTAGTTTTTATAATAATAAGGAAGACATTGATCAATTAATTGCAGGTATTTCGGAAACAGAGGAGTTTTTCAATGGGACTAAATAATTTACGTACTCTCTATCAAGCTCTGGTTCTTGATCATGGTAGTCATCCCCGTAATAAAAAAGAGATGAAGGAGGCTACAGCAATGCAAACTGTCCATAACCCAAGTTGCGGCGATACGGTTAATATTTTTGTAAAGGTACAGAATGAGAAAATCGTAGATGTATCTTTTACGGGTTCGGGATGCACGATTAGTCAGGCTTCGGCTAGTATGTTGACTCAAAGTGTTAAAGATAAAAGCGTTTCTGAGGCATTAGAAATGACGAAAATCTTTTCAGACCTTGCAATTGGAAAAGAACACACATCTGATGAGATAGAAAAATTAGGCGATGCGGCAGTGTTAACACAAGTGATGCAATTTCCTGCCAGAATCAAATGTGCCACGATTTCCTGGTGGGCACTAGAACAAGCACTTCTTAAGAAAGGATAGAAATGACTAAAGCAGAAGATATAGTGAAAGATGAAGAATATCAGTATGGTTTTCATGATGATATTCAGCCGGAATACTCTACAGGACGTGGTTTAACTGAAGAAGTTGTTAGAAAGATTTCTGCGGAAAAGAATGAACCTAAGTGGATGCTCGACTACCGTTTAAAGGCATATCAAATATATAAGAAGATGCCAATGCCTGATTTTGGTCCTGATTTATCTGATTTGAATTTAGACGATATGCTTTACTATCAAAAATATACAAAGAAAAAGTATCGTGATTGGGACGATGTGCCAGATGAAATTAAAGAAACTTTTGAGCGGTTAGGTGTTCCTGAAGCAGAAAGAAAGTATCTGGCTGGATCTGGTGCACAATATGAATCAGAAATGGTTTACCACAACATGAAAGAACAATTCGACAAGATGGGGATTGTCTTTACGGATACTGATACAGCTTTAAAGAAATACCCTGAATTGTTTAAGAAGTATTTTGGTAAATTAGTAAAGCCAACGGACAATAAATTTGCGGCTTTAAATTGTGCTGTATGGTCCGGTGGGTCCTTTATTTATGTGCCAAAAGGCGTAAAAGTACCAACTCCAATTCAAGCTTACTTTAGATTGAACGCTGAAAATTCAGGACAATTCGAAAGAACTTTAATTATCGTTGATGAAGGAGCTAGTCTTGACTACGTTGAGGGATGTACTGCTCCGCAGTATTCATCAGATTCTCTTCATGCAGCCGGTGTTGAAGTGAACGTCTTAAAAGATGCTTATTGCCGCTATACAACTATTCAAAATTGGTCGGATAATGTTTATAGTCTTGAAACCAAAAAGGCAGTAGCTGCTAGTCATGCAACGATGGAATGGGTCGATGGTAATTTGGGAGCCCAAGTTACCATGAAATACCCTAGTGTTTATTTAAATGGGGAAGGTGCACGTGGCACTATGCTTTCAATTGCTGTTGCTCATAAAGGCATTCACCAAGATTCCGGTTCAAGAATGCTTCATAATGCACCTAATACATCTAGTTCAATCGTTTCAAAATCAATTGCTAAAGGTGGCGGTTCAACTGATTACCGTGGTAGCGTAACATTTGGTAAGAATTCTTCAGGTTCTAAGTCTCATGTTGAATGCGATACAATTATTATGGATGATAAGTCTTCGTCAGATACGATTCCAACTAATTCAATTGAAAATTCCAATGTAGCAATGGAACATGAAGCAACAGTTTCAAAAATTTCGGATGAAGAACTTTATTATCTTGAAAGTCGTGGAATTCCAGAAAGAAAAGCAACTGAGATGATTATTATGGGCTTTGTAGAACCTTTTACTAAGCAATTGCCAATGGAATATGCTGTAGAACTTAATCGCTTGATCAGTTTTCAAATGGAAGGAGCAATTGGCTAATGGGTGAAGAAAGTCTGTTGCCAAAAGAAAAAGCAGTCTATGATGCTTTAAAAAATGTAATTGATCCTGAATTAGGTGTAAGTTTAGTTGATTTGGGTTTGATTTATTCAGTTGAAGTTGATGATCAAAATGTTTGCCATATTAATTGGACTTTAACTACGATGGGATGTCCGATTATTGAATTGTTGCAAGATATGATTAAGAAAGCTGCACTTCAAGTTGATGGAGTAGAAAAGTGTGAAGCTAAATTAGTCTACTATCCTCAATGGACACCTAAAATGATGAGTCAAGTTGCAAGACTTACTTTAGGCATTCATATTTAGAATAAATTGTAAATCTCAGGTTTTTTCCTGAGATTTTTTGCTTTCCGCACATAAATCATTGAAATAAGACAAAATATTTGCTTTTTATGCAAAAAACTTCAATATATTCCGTTGAAAACTTAATAGTTATGTACATAGTTTGCTATAATATTATTGGGTTTTTAATAGAAAGAAGGAATTATAAATTGAGTTTGTCAGATAAGATCATGACTGATATGAAAACAGCCATGAAGAATCACGATAAGACAACTCTTAACACTGTCCGCATGATCAAATCTGCTTTGATGAATGAAAAGATCAAGTTGGGACATGATTTGAATGCAGATGAAGAATTAACTGTTCTTAATCGCGAAAAGAAACAAAGAGAAGAATCAATCGAAGAGTTTGCTAAAGCTAAACGTGATGATTTAGTGAAAGAAACTAAGAAAGAATTAGCAGTAGTTGAAAAGTACTTGCCTAAACAAATGAGCAAGGACGAGTTGGAATCTGCTGTTAAGGAAACGATTGATGAAGTTGGTGCCAAAGGCAAGTCTGATTTTGGTAAGGTTATGAAAGCATTAATGCCAAAGATCAAGGGACGTGCCGATGGTAAGGCTGCGTCTCAAGCAGTTCGTGATCAACTAAACTAAGTTTAGTAGTAACAAGAAGGAGCGGGTCTTTTTGGCTCAAACAACTTTTACACCTCAAAAAGCAGAGAATATTCAAAAATTAGTTGGAGTTAATGATGGAAATCTGAAGCTTCTTTCTGAAGGCTATGATTTGTCCGTTACCGATACTGGCAATGACATTGTTATTGCAGGGGATGATGAGGCAAACGTAAAGAAAGCCGTCGCTGTTTTAAAGGCACTTGACAGTGTCGTGAATGCCGGCGTTAACGTTGGCGCGCCCGATACGGTTAGTGCGATGAAGATGGCCGACAAGGGTACCACAGAGTACTTTGCGGATCTGTATAAGAAAGTCTTGATTCGGGATGCTAAAGGTAGACCGATCAGGGTGAAAAATATGGGTCAAAAGCGTTATGTCGAGGCCATTGATAAATCTGATGTTGTCTTTGGAATAGGGCCAGCTGGGACTGGTAAGACTTTCTTGGCAGTTGTGTGTGCAATTGCTGCATTCAAAAAGGGCGAAGTTTCCAGAATAATTTTGACTAGACCAGCCGTTGAAGCAGGGGAATCACTTGGATTTTTGCCTGGCGACTTGAAGGAAAAAGTTGATCCATATTTGAGACCAATTTACGATTCTTTGTACGCTATTCTTGGTACTAATACTACTGACCGCTTAATGGAACGTGGCGTAATTGAAGTGGCTCCACTTGCTTATATGCGTGGACGTACGCTTGATGACGCGTTTGTAATTCTTGATGAAGCCCAAAACACTACTGATGCACAAATGAAGATGTTTTTGACACGTCTTGGTTTTAACTCCAAGATGGTCGTAAACGGAGATATGACTCAAGTCGATTTGCCGGGACGACAGCATAGCGGTTTAATCGATGCTAGACGAATTTTGAAGAACATCGACCAAATCAAATTCATCAACTTTTCTGCACAGGATGTTGTTCGTCACCCTGTAGTTGCCAAAATTATTACTGCTTATGAAAAAGAGGACGCTAAACACTAAAAATGGATCCAATTGATATTACCTATAATGATGAAGTTGGTTTTTTAGATGATAAAAAACGCGACTGGCAAGACTGGATTATGAAGCTTTTGCTTTTAGCCAAAAAAGAAATTGGCAAAGATAATAACTTAGAAATGAGTATTAACTTTGTTGACGAAGATCGTAGTCACGAAATTAACTTGAAGTATCGTGATAAAGATCGTCCAACAGATGTCATTTCTTTTGCAATTGAAGATGGTGAGGATTCAATTGACTTAGCTGCCTTTGAGGATGATCCTGATTTTCAAGAAGATATCGGGGATTTGTTTATGTGTCCAAGTGTCATCAAACGTCATAGCAAGGAATATGGCACTGGGTTTGACCGAGAATTTGGTTATACTGTAGTTCATGGATTCTTGCACTTGAATGGCTATGATCATATCAAGCCAGATGAAGCGAAAGAAATGTTTGGCATTCAAGGAAAGGTATTGGAAGAATATGGGTTGCCATTATATCCTGATCAATTAGATGAAGGCAGAGGTAAATAGATGGAAGAAAAACAATTTAAATCTGGCTTTGTTGCTTTAGTTGGTCGACCAAATGTAGGTAAATCAACTTTAATGAACTATTTAGTAGGTCAAAAAGTAGCAATCACATCAAGTAAGCCACAAACAACGCGTAATCGTATCTCAGGTATTTATACTTCAAATAAAATGCAAGTTGTATTTGTTGACACGCCAGGTATCTTTAAACCTCATTCAAAACTTGACGATTATATGGATAAGGCTAGTTTATCTAGTTTGAATGACGTTGATTTAGTCTTATTCATGGTTGAACCTGAGGAAATTGGTAAAGGTGATCAATATATTGCTAACTTGTTAAAAGAAGTTAAGGTACCAGTATTTTTGGTAATTAACAAGGTTGATCAAATTCATCCTAATAAACTTTTGCCAATTATGGATTCATATCATAAACTTGAGGGTTTTAAAGAAATACTACCAATTTCTGCTACTCAGGGTATTGGTATTGAAGATTTACTTAATACAATTAATAAGTATTTGCCAGAGGGCCCACAATATTATGGTGCTGACCAGATCACAGATCGCCCAGAATATTTTGTGGTAGCCGAACTTATTCGTGAACAAATTCTGCGACTAACTTCCCAGGAAGTGCCACATGCTACCGCAGTTGCAGTTGATCAAATGAATAAGCATCAAAATGGCAAGTTACTAATAGAAGCTACTATTTATGTGGAGAAAGATGGTCAAAAAGGCATTATTATCGGTAAAGGTGGTAAAATGCTCAAACAGATCGGTATTAATTCACGTAAAGAAATAGAGCATTTACTTGGTGAAAAAGTAAATCTACGCCTTTGGGTTAAAGTTCAACACAATTGGCGTTCAGATCCAAGCTTTTTGAAACTTATTGGCTACGACAAGAAGGAGCTTAGTTGATGGCACGTGAACTGAAAGAAGTTCAGGGCATCATTTTTAAAAGGCAAAAATATAAAGAAGCAGACTTATTAGCTAAGATCATGACTAAAGAAGATGGCATTATTACATTGATTGTGAAAGGGGCATTGAGACCAAAATCACAATTGAGTGCAGCGACATTGAATTTCTCAATGGGTACATATGTCATTTATACAAACGGTCATGGTTTAAGCAATCTGCGTACATATAAAGAAGTGAAGCAGTTTGACGGTTTGTACCGTGACTTGACGAAGAATGCTTACACTTCTTTTATTTTTGACTTAATTGATCACGCTTTTGTCGAATATCAACCTCTTGGTAAATATTATGACTTAGCGGTTTTTGCCCTGAAGAAGATTGATGCTGGTGTAGATAATGAAATGATTACGCAAATCGTACAGATGAAAATGTTAAGTGCTTTTGGAGTTGAGCCCGAATTGCGTCATTGCGTTATTTGTGGCAAGGAAAAAGGTACATTTGATTATTCGATTAAATTAGGCGGAATTATTTGCAGTGATCATTTTGCAGTAGTAAATAGTCGGCTGCATTTAATGCCTAAGCAGACTGCAGTATTGCGCACAATCGGACTTTTACCTATTAATCGGTTGGGCAATATTGAATTAAATGCTGAGACTAAAAAAGCAACTCGTAAAGCAATTGATCGTATCTATAGAGAAACAATCGATTTAAATCTGAAAACTAAAAAATTTTTAGATGAAATAAAGCTGTTTTAAAGTCTGGTTTTAACCTAATTCATGTGTTAAAATAAACACGTATTTGACGATGATGAGGATTTAAAAAAGTACTAATTTAGCGAGTGTCGATAGGTGGAAGGGCATATTAGGAAAAGGCACCTCTAGTCATATTCAATTAAGTGCAGGAAGAATACTTCCTGAATTAGGGTGGAACCGCGATAATATTTCGTCCCTATGCAAAATTTTGCATAGGCTTTTTTTATGGCCTAGCGCAGGAGGAGAATTAAGGAAAATGGCAGATAAGAAATTAAACATTCAAAATATGATCTTTAAGCTGGAACAATTCTGGTCCTCCAAAGGTTGTATGATTATGCCTTCATATGACGTTGAAAAGGGTGCAGGTACTATGAGTCCTTACACTTTTCTTCGTGCAGTTGGTCCAGAACCATGGGCAGCTTGTTATGTAGAGCCTTCTAGAAGACCTGCAGATGGTCGTTATGGTGAAAACCCTAACCGGTTATTCCAACACCACCAATTCCAAGTTGTTATTAAGCCAGCTCCTAAGGATATTCAACAATATTACTTAGACAGTTTGAAGGTTTTAGGTATCGATCCTTTGGAACACGATATTCGTTTCGTAGAAGACAACTGGGCTAATCCATCAATGGGTTGTGCCGGTGTTGGTTGGGAAGTATGGCTTGATGGTATGGAAGTTAGCCAATTTACTTACTTCCAAGTTGTTGGTGAATTAGATGTTAAGCCAACTATGAGTGAAATTACTTATGGTGTTGAAAGACTTGCATCATACATTCAAGACGTTAACAATGTCTTTGACCTTGAATGGGGCGACGGCGTACTTTACCGCGATATCTTTAAGCAACCCGAATATGAACATTCTAAGTATGCTTTTGAAGAATCAGATCAAGAACAACTTCTTAAATTCTTCGATATTTATGAATCAACTGCTAAGCGTTTACTTAGTCAAAATCTTGTACACCCAGCATACGACTATATCTTGAAGTGTTCACATACTTTCAACTTGCTTGATGCTCGTGGCGCTGTTTCAGTAACTGAACGTGCTGGTTACTTATCAAGAATTAGAAACTTGGCTCACGAAGTTGCTGTTAAGTTTGTCGAAGAACGTGAAAAGCGCGGCTTCCCATTACTTAAGAGTGCAGAAGATAAGAAAGCGGGGGTAGAAAATGGCTAAAGATTATTTATTTGAAATTGGTACTGAAGAAATGCCAGCTCACGTTGTTCCACGCAGCGTTAAGCAATTAGCTGACAGAACGAGAAAGTTTTTAAAAGAAAATGGCTTAAAGTTCAAAGATATCAAGACTTTTTCAACTCCACGTCGTTTAACTCTTTTGGTAGAAGACTTAGCTGAAAAGCAAGATGATATCGATGAAATTAAAAAAGGTCCTGCAAAGAAGATTGCCCAAGATGCTGATGGTAATTGGACCAAGGCTGCACAAGGTTTTGCTCGCGGTCAAGGTATGACTACTGATGATATTTACTTCGAAGAACTTAAGGGTACTGAATATGCTTACGTTCACGTACAAAAAGAAGGTAAAAAAGCTAGCGATATCTTGCTTGGCATGAGCGATATTATTAAGGCAATGACTTTCCCAACTAAGATGCGTTGGGATTCAAATGATTTTGAATTTGTTCGTCCAATTCACTGGCTTGTATCATTATTTGGTAGCGATGTAATTCCTGTTAAGATTTTGGATATTACTGCAGGTCGTAAGACTCAAGGCCACCGCTTCTTAGGTGATTCTGTTGTCTTAGCTAATGCTGACGACTATGAAGACGCATTGAAGGATCAATACGTAATCGCTAATGCAGAAGAACGTAAAGACATGATTGTTAACCAAATGAACGAATTGGTTAAGAAGAATCATTGGCAAATTAAACCAGATAAAGATTTACTTGAAGAAGTTACTTACCTTGTTGAATATCCAACTGTTTTTGCTGGTTCATTCGATGAAAAGTACTTAAACATTCCTGATGAAGTTTTAATTACTTCAATGAAGGATAACCAAAGATACTTCGAAGTTTACGATGAAAATGGCAAGTTAATTAACCACTTTATCGCTGTTCGTAACGGTAACAAGGATTACCTTGACAACGTTATTTCTGGTAACGAGAAGGTATTGGTTGCTCGTCTAGACGATGCTCAATTCTTCTATGATGAAGACCGTAAGTATCCACTCAGCCACTTTGTTGATCGTCTTAAGAATGTTTCATTCCACGATAAGATTGGTTCAATGGCTGAAAAGATGCAACGTGTTCGCATGATTGGTGATTACCTTGCAAAGCGTTGGAATTTACCTGAAAATGTAGTTACTGATTTTGATCGTGCAAGTGAACTTTACAAGTTTGACTTAGTAACTCAAATGGTAGGTGAATTTGCAGAACTTCAAGGTGTAATGGGGATGCATTATGCTCGTCTTGCTGGCGAAGATGAAGAAGTTTCAGTTGCTATTAAAGAACACTACATGCCAGCTACAGCAGAAGGTCCACTTCCAGAAACTACAGTAGGTTCATTATTATCAGTTGCAGATAAGATTGATACTATCATTACCTTCTTTGGTGCAGGTATGATTCCTACATCATCTAATGACCCATATGCACTTCGTCGTTATGCTTATGGTATTGTTAGAATTTTGCTTAATGAAAAATGGTCACTTCCATTTAATGAAGTATTACCAGAAATCATTAACATGCTTGGTGGTGTAACTCCAGCTAAGCTTCCTAAGGGCGATGCTGAACAAGAAATAGCCGACTTTATTCGTGATCGTGTAAAGCAATACTTACAAAAGAATAAATTTAAGTATGATATTGTTGATGCTGTTCTTGCTTCAAGTCAACAAGATCCAAGTCAAATTTTAGCTGCTGCTAATGTATTGCAACTTCACCATGATGATGAAGAATTTAAGCCAGTGGTAGAAAGTTTGACTAGAATTAACAACATTTTGAAGAAGGCTAAGTTCACTGGCAAGGTTGCTGTTGATGAAAGCTTATTTGTTGATAATAGTGAAAAAGAACTTTATGCTGGTGTTCAAAACTTACAAAATATTGACAGCTTAGCTGATTTGTACCAAGGATTTGTTCATTTACAACCAGTAATTGATCAATACTTCGAAGCTAATATGATTATGGATAAAGATGAAAAAGTTAAGAATAATCGTTTAGCTCAATTGTTTGCTATTAGTGAATTAGCTGATCGTTTAGGCGATTTGAGTAAGTTGGTTATTAAATAATTAGATAGAAAAGGTGTTTCATATGGCTGGACGAATTCCTGAAGATTTTATTGCGGAAGTTCGCAGTAACGTTAATATCGTGGATGTAATCAGCCAATACGTCTCACTTGAAAAGAAAGGCAAAGACTATATCGGTCTTTGCCCTTTTCATCAGGAAAAAACACCATCTTTTACGGTGAACGAGGAAAAACAGTTTTTTAAATGCTTTGGTTGCGGTAAGGGTGGCAATGTCTTTAAGTTTTTAATGTATAAAGACAATCTAACTTTTCCTGAAAGTGTTCAACGAGTTGCTGAATTTGCTCACATTGCAATGCCAGCTGGTTATAATGCAAATGGTGGAACAAAATTAAGTCCCATTATGCGTATTAATAAGGACGCGGTAGACTTTTATCATCGTGTGTTGTTAACTACCAAAGCTGGTGAGCGGGGGTTGCAATATGCAAAAAAACGTCAATTAGATTCTGATACACTTGAGCATTTTAAAATAGGCTATGCTCCTAAAGAAGATAATGTTTTAATAACTTATCTAAGAGGTAAGGGGTATAAGGATAACGAATTAGCGCAAAGTGGTTTATTTGTACAAACTCAGGACGGTCGATTATTTGATCGTTTCCGCGATCGCCTTATGTTTCCTCTAGAAGATGAAAATGGTCATTCTATTGGATTTTCTGGACGTCGAATTTCAAATGATAAAACTGAAGCTAAGTATATGAATAGTCCGGAGACTGAAGTTTTTACTAAGTCTAAAGTTTTATTTCATTTTGCGGAAGCCAAAAAAGCGGCTCGTAGTGAAGATCATCTAGTTCTATATGAAGGGTATATGGATGTAATTGCTGCTTATAAAGCTGGAATCAAATCCGGTGTTGCTTCAATGGGGACTAGTTTGACTGATGATCAAGTTTACATGTTGCGTCGTGTAACTCCAAATATTATTGTCAATTATGATGGTGATGATCCGGGGGTTCACGCTGAAGAACGTGCAGCACGAATGTTTAGTAAAGACGGCAATTTTAATTTAGGAATTGTTGTCCTGCCAGAGAAGCTTGATCCAGATGAATATGTAAGAAAATATGGCGCTGAGAAGTATCGAGGAGAAATAAAGGGTGCTTTAACTCCTACAGATTTCTTTCTTAAGAGATTAGCTCAGAAATACAATTTAGATAATGATCGCGAAAAAATTACATATTTAAATGAAGCAGTTAAAGAAATTGGTCAGGTTAAAAACCCAGTTGAACAAGATATGTATCTGGAAAAATTATCTAGATCAGCTGGTGTATCGCTTAATTCTTTAAAAGCTAACTTAGCTCGTGAGCGGCGGAAAAATAATCGTGCTCGCAGTCATACTCGAACTCGTAATCGTGATTATTATGCTCAACAACCAAATGATTTAAATCTTGGTGATCCTGCTACGAGTGTAGACACATTGCCGATTCAGCAAACAGAAGTGCAAAAACATCCCAGTCAGTCACGTTTGCTTTATTTATTTATTCATTCGGCAAATGCTCAACAGTATTTACAGGAAGGTAAGTTTCATTTTCCTGATCAAGATTATGAAACTTTATCCCAGTTATGGCTAAAATTTGCTGCAACGCATGAGAATCCACAAATTGATAGTTTTTTAGATTTTATTCCTGAGCAACTTCAAGGTATAATAGTAGATGCTGAACTAGCACATATGCCGAAGGATTTTACAATTCAAGAAATTAATGAGCACGTGTTTGCACTTCAAAAGCGCAGCATTTATTCCCAGCTGAATGAGCTTCAAAATCAATTGCAGGATGCTAAGCGCAGAGAAGATGTTCAAAAAACAATAGAAGTTACTCAAAAAATTATTGAGTTGAAGAGAATCTTAGGTTAATTAAGGAGGCTTTTTAGTGGCAGAAAAAGAAACTACACAAAAACTATCTTTAGACAAGATGGTTAAGAAAGTCGTTAAGGACGTTAAAAAAGACAAGATAATCACAGAAAAAGATTTCACTGCTCGTCTGATTAAGCCATATAATTTGCAGGGTAAGGCTGTCGATCAACTAGTACAAGAGTTTGAAGATAACGGTATTAGTATTGTAGATGAGAATGGGGATCCATCACGACTAGCCTTAAAGAAACAAAAAGATGTTGAAAAGGCTGAATTAAAAGATATGTCTGCACCATCCAGCGTTCGAATGAACGATCCAGTGCGGATGTACCTGAAAGAAATTGGACGTGTACCTCTTCTTACTGCTGATCAAGAAATTGCACTTGCCAAAAGAATTGAAGAAGGGGACGAAGAAGCAAAGCAAGAATTGGCTGAAGCTAACCTTCGTTTGGTAGTTTCTATTGCTAAGCGTTATGTGGGACGTGGAATGTCATTTCTTGATTTGATTCAAGAAGGTAACATGGGGCTAATGAAAGCCGTAGATAAGTTTGATTATCGTCTTGGATTTAAGTTCTCTACTTATGCTACTTGGTGGATTAGACAAGCTATTACTCGTGCTATTGCAGATCAGGCTCGTACAATCAGAATTCCTGTCCACATGGTTGAAACGATCAACAAGTTGATTAGAATTCAACGTCAATTGTTACAAGACTTAGGTCGTGAACCAACTCCAGAAGAAATTGGTGCTGAAATGAATATGTCAACCAATAAGGTTCGTGATATTCTTAAAATTGCACAAGAGCCAGTTTCTCTTGAAACTCCTATTGGTGAAGAGGATGATTCACACTTAGGTGACTTCATTGAGGATAAGGATGCAACTAGTCCAGAACAACATGCTTCTTATGAGATGCTTAAGGAACAACTTGAACAAGTACTTGAAACTTTGACTGACCGTGAAGAAAATGTTTTACGTTTGCGTTTTGGTCTTGATGATGGCCGTACTCGTACTTTGGAAGAAGTAGGTAAGGTATTTGGCGTAACTCGTGAACGTATTCGTCAGATTGAAGCTAAGGCTTTAAGAAAGCTTCGTCACCCAAGTCGTTCAAATCAATTGCGTGACTTTATGGATTAATTATCTAGATCTATAAAAAAGACGTTAAGCATTTGCTTAACGTCTTTTTTTGATTTGCTTTATTGTTTGCTGACTTTTCCTTTAGCGATATCATCTTCAATGATCTTCATTGGGTTGAGCCAAGTACCATTGTCTTTCCAGTAGTAGCGACATGGTACACCATGTTTATCAATGTATTTCTTGTCTGTCTTAGTTATTCCTAAGTGGATGTGAGAACCGGTTAAGCGACCGATCTTTTGGCCTAACTTAATCTTTTGGCCCTTCTTTACGTAAATATCTGTGATGCTGAGAAAACCTTCTTGATAGATTTCTACATAGCCATCATCAGAAATCACCCAAACATATAAGCCAAGGCCTGGAGCATACTTAACTTTATGAACTGTCCCAGCATGCACAGCATAAACAGTGGAGTGTCCTACTTCGCTGAAGCCGAAGTCGTAACCATCGTGGAAGTAACTCTTAGTAGGGTAGTAACGTCTAATTACGTCAGTTTCACCGAATTTTTGGCCTGATTTAAATTTTATTTTCTTTTCGTAAAGGCGTTTAAAAGGATAACCCCAGGTAACCTTATGAACTACTTTTTTCTTCTTTTTAGGCTTTTTCTTTTTTACGACTTGAGTCTGAGGTCTATTGGCATTTAAATCAAAGTGCCAAAGCGGTACCGAAGCAAAAATAATAATTGCAATTAATGCAATAAAAAGCGATACTTTGCTTTCTGTTTTTTTCATCTAAAAAAGTTCATCTCGTTTTCCATCAAGCATATGTTCACTAACATTGGGATCAAAGAACACTGGTAAATCATGATCAAAATTATAAGCTAGTTTATGTTGCTGCAGCTCTTCTTTAGTCATCCAAGTTAAAGTCCCTTCGTCTGATGCCTTGACTGTCCCCGTAAATTTATCGGCAGTATAGAAGAAAACTAAATAACGCTCATGATTGTGATCATAAAACTGTTTTACTCCAACAAGTCGTGGATGAGAAATTGTTAGTCCTGTCTCTTCTTTAATTTCTCGAATAACTGAATCACAAAAAGACTCATGTGGTTCGACATGACCACCAGGAAATGTAAGACCTGGCCAAACTGGATCGTTGCGGTCCAAAACTAGAATTTTATCTCCATTTTTGATCATGCACATGTTAGTTAAAGTTACTGTTTCAGTTCTTTTCAATGCAAAAACCCACTTTCTCTGTACGATTATAGCAAAACATGACTAAAAACAACTACTAAATATGCTAAAATTTGATTAAACATACTCTTTATGGAGGATTAAATGAACTTAAGATTAAATACGCTGGCAAAAATGGTTGATCCTGACAGCAAAGTTGCAGATATTGGAACCGACCATGCTTATTTGCCAATTGAATTAGTTAAATCAGGAAAAATAAAATTTGCCATTGCAAGTGATGTATCTGAAGGTCCGCTTGAAAATGCTAAAAGTGATATTGCAGAGGCAGGTTTAAGTAACCAAATTGAAACGCGTTTAGGCAATGGCTTGGAGACTATTACTCATCAAGATCAAGTAGATACTGTTGTTATTGCTGGTATGGGCGGTAAATTAATGGTAGATATCTTAGATACAGCTTGGAGTAAAGATTTTCAATTTAAGAATTTAGTGCTTGAGCCTAATATCGGTGAAGCAGGCGTACGTAATTGGCTAATGATGCATAATTATCAAATTGTAGCTGAAAAGTTAATTGCGGAAGCAGGCCACACTTATGAATTAATTAAGGCAAGATTAACTTCAGACAAGCATGATTTAACTGAAAAAGAGATTTTCTTTGGCCCATTTATCATGCGTGAAAAAAATCCAGTCTTTTATCAAAAGTGGCAAGGGCAATTGCAATATTATGAAAAATTGCTGCAAAATTTGAATAAAGCACGCAAGAAAGATGAAGACCGTATTAATGAAGTTGAACATAATATTCAACTGATTAAGGAGGAATTAAGCGATGACTAAAGTTAAAGATATAGTAGAACGCTTGAGACAAGATTTCCCAGAAGACATTGCTTCTAAGGGCGATCCTGTTGGCATGCAAATTGGTTCAATGGATGCGGATGTTACTAAAGTAATGACTACTTTAGATGTACGTCCGCAAGTAGTTGAAGAAGCTGTCAAAAAAGGTATTAATTTTATTGTTAGTCATCACCCAGTAATGTTTAGACCAGCTCGCAATTTGAACTTTGCCAATGCGCAAAATGCAATGTATGGCGAGATTATCAAAAATGGAATTACTGTTTATTCAATTCATACCAATTCTGATAAAGCTCAAAATGGTTCTGCCGATTGGCAGGCTGAAGAATTAGGATTAAAAGATGTAGAGCCATTTTGTTTAGATGATGATGGCATTGCAATGGGACGTAAAGGTAAGTTGCCTAAAACAATGTCAGCTTATGATTTTGCCTATTATGTTAAAGATAAAATGAACATTAAGATGGCTAGACTGATTACTGCAGATAATGAAAAACAAATTTCTACTGTTGGTTTTATTTGCGGTGATGGTGGTAAATATTGGACTAGCGCTTTAGATGATAATCTAGATGCCTTTATTACTGGTGACGTTTACTATCACGTAGGTCATGATATGATTTCATCAGGCTTAACAGTTGTTGACCCTGGTCATTATACTGAAAAATTGTTTAAATATAAGGTATATGATCGTCTCAAGAAATGGAACGAAGAAAATAATTGGAATGTTGGTGTTGAATTTTCGGAAGTTTCAACCAATCCATTTCAAGATTTATTTTAGGTAGAAAGAGGACAGAGTAAATGGAATACCCAAACTTATTGCCAAGATTTTTAAAGTATGTAAAAGTAAATTCACGTTCAGATGAACATTCTGACCGTTTTCCTTCAACTGAAAGAGAAGAAAACTTCCAAAAGAACGTCATTATGAAGGATCTTGAAGACTTAGGTTTAAGTGACATTCATTACAACCAAAAAGCAGGTAGTGTAATCGCTGAAATTCCTTCAAACGTTGATTATGATGTGCCTGTCATGGGCTTTTTAGCACATAGTGATACAGCTGACTTTAATTCAGAAAATGTTAAGCCACAAATTCATAAGAACTACGATGGTGAAAGCAAAATTCAATTAGGCGATTCAGAATTTTACCTTGATCCAAAGGTCTTTCCACACTTGAAGAATTACAAGGGTCAAACTATAATTACTGCCTCAGGCGATACCTTGCTTGGTGGGGACGACAAGTGTGGTGTTTCTGAATTAATGACCTTTGCGGAATACTTAATGAATCATCCAGAAGTTAAGCACGGCAAGATTCGCTTAGCATTTACTCCAGATGAAGAAATTGGTACTGGTGCTGAACACTTTGATGTAAAAGATTTCGGAGCCGATTTTGCCTTTACTGTCGATGGTGAAGCACCTGGTAAGCTTGACTGGGGAACTTTCTCAGCAGCACAATTTAGCCTTGATATTCAAGGGGTTAACGTTCACCCAGCTGTAGCTAAAGGCCAAATGACTAACGCTGTGCAAGTCGGAATTGATTTTCATAATCAGTTACCTGAACACGATCGTCCAGAACACACCGATGGTCGTGAAGGTTTCTTCCATTTGTTGAGTTTTAATGGTACTGTTGATAACGCTCATCTGGATTACATTATTCGTGACTTTGAACGTGATGGACTTGAAGACCGTAAGAATTTGGTCAAGTCAATCGTTAAAAAGATGAACGATGAATTTGGCGTTGAACGTATTAAGCTTCAAATGAATGATCAATACTACAATATGGCTGATGAATTGAAGAAGCACATGGATATTGTGGATTTAGCTAGGGATGCATACAAGGCAGAAGGTTTAGAAGTTAATGAAGATCCAGTTCGTGGTGGTACAGACGGCTCTCAATTAACTTACATGGGTCTGCCATGTCCTAATATTTTTGCCGGTGAAGAAAACATGCATGGCCGCTACGAATATACTGTGCTTGAATCAATGTATAAAGCGGTCGATGTCATGATTAAGATGGCAGAATTAAATGCGGAAAGAGCTAAGTAGTGAAACTATTTTAGTCATAATCATTTAAAATATATACTTTTAAACAACATGAAATCATTGATAAACCAATGAATTGTTTTGAACTTTATCTTATAAAAATAATTCACTGCTATTATTAAAAGCTTATACATCCTTTATTAATAGGATGTGTAAGCTTTTTTTATTATTTTTCTAAATTGTGAAACAAATTTAATGCTTGCAAAAAGGCAAAAAGATAGTTATATTATTAGTGTAATAGATATGTAATACAGCTAAAAACAGAAGGTGAGTAAATGGAATTTAAAGATAATATTCCCATTTATCTTCAAATTGAACAATATTTATATCGTCAAATTGCTTTGGGAAAGATGAAAGCAGGAGAGAAAATCCCATCTGTAAGAAAGTTAGCACTTGAATTGACAGTTAACGTTAATACAGTTCAACGTGCTTTGCAACAGATGAACGATCAAGGCATTCTTTACACTAAGAGAGGCGAAGGTAATTTTGTTACTGAAGATATAGAATTATTAGCCAAAACTAAGCAAACATTGATTGATAATCAATTAGATGAGTTTGTTCAGAATATGGCTAAGTTAGGTGTTGAAAGAGATAGTTTAGTGACAGTTTTGGAAAAGTATTTAAAGGAAAGTGAGGAGTAAAATGTCAGATTTATTACAGGTCAAAGATTTATCTTATAAAAAGAATCAGAAGATGATTTTAAAAGATGTAAATTTAAATCTATCTTCAGGTAAAATCGTTGCTTTATTAGGTGAAAATGGTGCTGGTAAGACGACTCTGATGCGAATTATTGCCGGCGTCGCAAAGAATTATCGCGGTGAAGTCAATCTTGAAGGTTCAACTAAAGAAGCCGAGAGAAAGGCTAAATTGTCCTTTACTGATGGCTTAACTGGTTTCAGTGACTCCACTAAGATTAAGGACGTGGTTAAGTTTTATGCCATCATTTTTCAAGATTTTGATGAAAATGAATTTACTGAATTACGTAAGTTCATGAAGCTTGATCCAGAAATGAAACTCAGTCAATTATCACGTGGTATGAGAGAAAAGTTGATTATTGCATTGACCTTTGCACGCAAAGCTGATTTGTACTTACTTGATGAACCTTTTGGTGGAATTGATGCGATGGCACGTAAGAAGATCATCAACTCTATTATTCTTTGGAAAGAAGAAAGGGCCACAATTTTAATTTCAGATCACTTTGTCAACGAAATTTCATCATTGCTTGATGAAGTAGTTGTTGTAAAAGATCATACAGTTCTAGAACATAAATCTGCCGATGATATTAGACAAAACCACAAGTCAATTGAAGAATACTATGAAAGCTTTTATGCAGATGAGGATGATGAATAATGACTAGTTTTAACACATTGTTCAATAGAATGTTTCAAGAAAAAAGCAAGTCAGTTTATTTGATCTACTTAATCCAGACTTTTGCAAGTTTGTGCTTTACAGTTATGATGACTGTCTCTGTTGGTGGTCATTCCCAAGAAATAGTAGTGGGAAGAGCTAGAGAGACAATTAATCCTATCGTTGAATTTTTATTCATGTTTGCAATAATGATGCTTATGACATCATTTGTAGCAGCTTTTGTTTATTGGATTATCTCTTCAGTAAAAAACGAGAGAATCAATCGTAGCCAAACATTGCGTTTAATTCCAATCAGTGATACTAAGTTTTTACTTAGCAACTTTGGTACGGCGTTCATCACCTATATTTGGCTTGGAATTTTGGAAGTTGCCACCTCTGTAGTTACCTCTTTGCCTTTGCTTTTATCAAGTAAAGAAATTAAAGAAGCACTTCAAAGAAGTCATTTTGATTTCAGTGCTCAAGATTGGGGTCAATTATTAGGCGGATTGTTACTAATTATTTTGCTTGGTTATGCTTGGTACGCAGTAGTTAGTCTGATTAATTTAAGTAGTAGAAGCATTATGGACTTCTTACCAAGTGGTTCAAGTAAGGCATTAATGTTCTTGGTAAGATTGATCATTACTGTCATGATCATTTGGCTTTTAGGATATGCAGCTAGCACTTTGTTTTCTGTAATTGGCCAATTTACTCCATTTGATTTTGGGTCCAGTGATTCAGGAGTATGGTCGGTTGTGCTTGAATTTCTAGCTTTTGATGTGATTGTAACTTTAATTGATATTTTGCTTTTGAATAAGTTCGTCGAAGCAAAGCAAAATTAATGGAGGCTGATTATGACAAGTAATAAAGCCTTATTTAAACAAATGTTTTTGCAAAAACGTCGCTATGCTGATTTGGTTTTACTAGTGCAAGTTTTTGCTGTAGCATTTATGTTTCTGATGGGAATCATCTTTAGAGGTAATAGTAATCCTATTAATAATATTTCTAGTGTATTTGCTGGAAATGATAATATTTGGGACTTGATATTAGGGCTAGGCGTGCTAACTACGTTTTTTGTAGACATTACTTTTTTAGGTTTAATGTGTTGGCAAAATGAAAAAATTAATTTGAGTCAAACTTGGCAATTAATTCCAGCTTCCAGCGGCAAAATTTGGATCTTTAATATTATTTCTAGCATAGTTGAGTGTGCTTATATTTTCGTGATTCAAGTTGTAATCGGTTTGATCGTACTAATTATTGACAGTTATAGTCATCATATTAATCCATTTTCTGGTACAAGTTTTGGTGCAAACATATCTTTTGTTGAAAGTGCTTGGGCTTTAATTGAAGAACTATTAGCTCTAGTTGGTCTTTGCTTGATTATTTTTGCGTTTGTCAGTTTGATCAACTTTTTAACTAGAACTATCACTGATCAATTGCCAGTAAAAAATACGACTGGGATTAGATTAGTTGTAATGGCGATCTTGGTCATTGTTGGTGTGATTATCGCAATGCAAATTAATGATCAAATGATGACCATTTATTATAATCACTTAGCGGCACATTCTGAAACCATTGATATGGACAACATTGGTTTGGCTGCACTTGAATATTGGATTGGCTCAATTTTATTAGGCATCATCAATTGTCTTCTTATTCAAAAATTTGTTGAACCTAAAATCATTAATCGTTAGAAGGGGATGGATGAGTTGACTAATTTTGGTAATCTTTTCAAACAAATGTGGGTACAGAAAAGTAGATATATTTATTTACTTTTCGTCATTAACTTGTTTACAATAGCATTTCTTTCAATATTCGCTTGGGGAACCGGTAATTATGATTTAACTTTCTTTTATACACCGACTCATAATTTAGGTAGTTTTTGGCGCTATAATATGGCTACTTTAACTATTTATTTTGATATTGCTTTTTGTGCAGTTACTTGCTGGCAAAACGAAAAGATTAATATGAGTCAAACTTGGCACTTAGCTGCTGTAGATGAAAGAAAGACTTATTTAGCTAATGTATTCAGTAGCTTAATTGCATGTGGTGTTTTCTTCTTATTGCAACAAGTTATAAATATTCTTCTGCTTATTCCTACTATGGGACCAAATTGTGTGGCAGAAGCATTTAGTCAATTTGGCTTATCTCCTCTTACACCAAATGTGCCAGGAATCAATGTATCTTTTGAATTCTATTGGCTATTTGTAGTATTAGTTATTTTGTTTATTTATTTCTTTGTAAGTTTTGCCAACTTTGTTTCAAGAATTGTTTCTAATGAACTCCCTGTAAAGAGCACCTTATGGATTAGACTTTTGATCATGGCGATTTTAGTAATTATTGCTGTTTATGTTTGGTTAATCGTCCTTTCTCACTTACAAAACTTGGTTGATACTAATAAAGTACTTCAGTCATATGATCCAATCTGGTTAGATGATCTTCTTTTATTAATAGTTAACTTAGTGTTTGGCTTATGCGATATATTATTTGTTAAAAAATGGGTTGAACCTAAAATTGTAAACAGATAAGAGAGAGCAATCATTAATTTGATTGCTTTTTTATATAAAATTAAAACTGGGGGTGATAGAGTATTGTAGAAATCTATTACTAAAATTTATCGTGTTTTTATATCTAAGCTTGAATAACGTTTTGAAATTAATTATATGACTTAAAGTTATATTTTTAGAATAATAAATCTAATTTATTCGTATATATTTACTATAATTAAGAGACCGTAAAATAGTTTGTGTAAGGATGAATGATTCCTTAAATTAATTTCTTAAAACATTAGAAAAAGGAGTTCCTTTCTTGTATGATTGGTTTGAACAAAAAATACATACAGAAAGAAGAACTCCTTCATGAATGATTTTACCAAAAATATGGCACAAGCTCTATTCAATCAAGACAAAATAAACGATTTATTGCGCAAAGAACTCCAGTAAGCAGTTAATGACCTATTAGAGGCTGAACTGACTGCGTTTTTAGGCTATGATCCTTATGCCAGAGCTGGTTGGAATACAGGCAATTCACGCAATGGTGCTTACTTCCGCAAAGTTGATACGTAATTTGGCGAGATTGAAATTCAGGTGCCTAGGGACCGCAACGGCATGTTTCATCAGCACACGCTGCCTGACTACAAGCAGCATGCAGATGTGTCGGAAAATATGATCATCAAGCTTTACTCTAAAGGCATAACCACCAGAGAAATAGCCGACTTGATTGAAAAGATGTATGGCAGTCATTACAGCCCAGCTCAGGTATCTAACATCTCCAAGCAGGTGATTCCAAAAGTCGAGGCCTATCATCAGCGCAAACTCAGTGACAAGTTCTTCTGCGTTTATTTGGACGCTACCTACATTCCTTTGCGTCGCGTAACCCTTGATCGTGAAGCAGTTTATATTGCCATTGGCATCAAGCCTGATGGCCACAAGGAAGTCATCGATTACCGCATTGCTCCCAGCGAAAACGTCGAGAATTGGACGGAAATGCTTCAAGACATGAAGTCTCGCGGTCTAGAACAGGTTGAGCTCTTTCTTTCATGGCGTTGTGGGCATGAAGACAGTGCTGGAGCAGACTTATCCGAAAGCTCATTTTCAACGCTGTCTA
Organism: Lactobacillus sp. A27; assembly: GCF_016742815.1. Taxonomy (NCBI): domain Bacteria; kingdom Bacillati; phylum Bacillota; class Bacilli; order Lactobacillales; family Lactobacillaceae; genus Lactobacillus; species Lactobacillus sp. A27. The sequence goes on along the minus strand of NZ_JAEHNT010000050.1, from coordinate 3,339 downwards.
GTTCATGTCATGCGCAATATTTGCGCTAAAGTACGCGTAGATGATCGCGAAACGATCATGAATGAATTCGAGCAAATTCATCAACAGCCAAATAAAGAAGCTGCGATCAAAGTCTTGCACGCCTTCTATGACAAGTGGAACAGAGCGTACAACCATGTCATAAGAAACCTCAAGGGGATTGAACCTGATCTGCTGGTCTTTTATGACTATCCTAAACAAATCAGGACCTCAATTTACTCCACCAATATGATCGAATCCTTTGACAACGTTATCAAGCGTAAAGCTAAGCTTAAAGCAGAGTTCCCAACTGAACAGTTGCTTGATACTTTTATTGGCATTCAGGCAATGAGCTACAACGAACGCTATTTCAATCGAATCCACAAAGGTTTTGGTCAGGTTCAGGATACCTTAGAATCCTACTTTGATTAAATAAAAGATTAAAAAATCGATCTACGAGAAAAATCTATTTACACAAAAAATTTGACAGTTTCATAATTAACATGCAGACATGGTAGTAAAGTATTTAAAATGAAAAAGTGAAAACAATGAATAATAATGATATAAGAGTTCAAAATATAAGTAATTTGATTCATGATATAACAACGTGTGCAAAAATTTGTGATGAAAATTATGGTGGACGTTTTCCTACAGATGAACAAGGTATATTGCAGCTAAATTCAGAAATGTATGATGTAGTATTTGATAGTGTAAGTGTAAAAAAAGGTACTAAAGAATACAATGGTTTTGATTTCAGCTGGTATTTAGTGTATAGCTCTAATTATATTCGTGATAATAAAATAATTATTACCAGTAATTGTACAATAAATGATGAATTACTTAATATCGTTTATTATACAAATACACGAAAACTAACTTTAGAGTTACATCCCAATTATGCTGACAGTAGTTCTAACGAAATTGTTAGAACTGTAAATTGTACAAATTCATGGCCAGAGCGGGGAGATACTATTAGCATTGCAAAAAATTTTTGGGATTACTATTACGAGTATAAATCTATTATTAGTAACCTAACTCAAAGGATAAGTGATGATCTTCTTGCTTCTAAAAACATTATTTTACATGGAGCACCTGGTACTGGAAAAACATATTTAAGCAAAGTAGTAGCTGCTGGATTAATTGGAACAGATTTGGAGCACTTAAGTGATAGTAACCAATTTGCATTTGTGCAATTTCACCCTAGTTATGACTATACAGATTTTGTAGAGGGATTACGTCCCACGCTTGGAGAAAATAATGAATTAAAATTCACTTTACGACCAGGAATTTTTGAAAAATTTGTAAAAAATGCAAAAGATAATCCGGATAAGAAATTTGTATTCGTAATAGATGAGATCAATCGTGGAGAAATTAATAAAATTCTGGGTGAATTGTTTTATGCATTGGATCCAGGCTATCGTGGGAAAAAAGGAGCAATTGAAACTCAATATAGTAATTTACATGATACTAATTCGTTTTATAAAAATGAAAAGCAATTTTATATTCCAGATAATTTGTATTTGATTGGTACGATGAATGATATTGATCGTTCAATTGATAGTTTTGATTTTGCTACCAGAAGACGATTTAGATTTATAACGCTAAAAGCAAATGATCCGGATATTTTAGCAATGTTGGATGTATTGGCTCCTGATAAAGTAGATGAAGCAAAACAACGTGTACAATCACTTAATGATCAAATTGCTAGAACTGATAACTTATCAGAAGATTATCAGATTGGCCCTAGTTATTTCTTAAATCTTGCTGACTTAAATTATAATTATGAAATTTTATGGACAGATTATTTAGAGCCATTATTGAAAGATTATCTGTTTGATAATGAACAAGAGCAAGAAGTTTTAAAAAAATTGGAAACAGCTTATGAGAATTGAAGATAATAATTTTTATAACAGAGAAGACTTTAACAAAGATATTCCTCAGTTGTTAGTTCAACTGGAAAATCAAACTGTTCAAGACTTATATAAGAAACATATTATTATCTTTCCTAATTCTTTAAGTGATAGTGAAGATCTAAATAAAAAAAGTAGGTTATTTGCAGAATATGGATCCAAAATAAAAGTCGGAAATCTAATAGGTTTTCTAGGATATAATACTGAAAGATTAGAAATACATTCCCGGTTTGCTAATGAGAAACAAGCTAAAGATTATTTTTTGATTTATTTGATACAAAAGGCAATCTCCATAAACCTAACAAATTTAGATATTGATTCGTTTTGGCAGCAACCGGTTTGGTATTTAGTACAATATCTTTTTCCTTATTATTTGAATGAAGCGCTAAAAAAGGGAATATTTAAACAATATAATACATTTAAGTATAATGATTTAAATATTAGAGGAACCATTGATTTCTCTCGGCTTATAAAGGATGATATACCATTTATAAATAAAATTGCGTATACAAGTAGAGAACTAACGGATGATAATCCTTTAATTGAATTAGTTCGTCACACTATCGAATATTTACGTAATTCTAATGATAGAAAAATTATTATGAATGCTGATAAATTAACACATAATAATATTCGATCGATTATAAAATTAACACCCAATTATAATTTTAAAAAAAGAAAACAAATTATTAATTATAATTTACGGCATCCATTTCATCAAATATATTTTAAAGAATATAGAAATCTACAATTAATTTGTTTGTTGATTTTACGGCATAGAGGTATTAAATTGAATCTGGGCAATTCCTCTATAACAGGCTTTTTGTTTGATGTTTCTTGGTTATGGGAAAATTATTTAACTAGCGTATTAGGTGATATGTTTATTCATTTAGACAATCGAAAGCAATCAGATTTTATATCTGTATATCAAGACCTTTATGATCAAAATGAATATCAAAAATGTTGCCCAGATTTTTTAAATGAAAATCAACATATTGTATTAGATGCAAAATATAAAATATATGATGATCAAAAATTAAGGCTTGATGATTTAAGACAACTTATATCATATGGTTATCTTTTTACAGCTAAAAATATAGGGGTAATTTACCCTAGTAAGTATGAAACTAATTTAAATGTAATAGGTGCATTGAAGGGGTATAGTGCGCAGGTAGTTAAAATAAGTCTAAAGATACCTCAAAATTATAAAGATTATACAGATTTTGTGACTCAAATGAAGACAGAAGAACAGAAAGTACATGCATATTTAAAAAGTATTATTAGAGAGTAGATTAAAAAATCTGCTCTTTTTTGTAGATATATTATTATAATAAATTTGAAAGTATAAAAGTAAGCGTCAAATAAAATAGTGTACTTAAAAACCGTCCCAGTTACTGTTATACTGAGACGGTTATTTAAGTTCTTTTATTTA
>NZ_JAEHNT010000049.1:0-1475 GCF_016742815.1 Lactobacillus sp. A27 | reverse complement strand
GGCTCTCTGTCAAATCGTGTTGATAGAAGTCAACTATAATTTAATAATTGGATTAAGCATCAAGCTGCTATGTACCAGCTTGATGCTTTTTCTTTGATAATGGCACCTTTTTCTTCTAACTGAATTCTAGTTATCAAATGAGTAAAATTAGCGTAGCCATAAGCAGTACGCTCAATTTGTTTAATCTTGCGGTTTGTACCTTCAAGACAGCCGTTAGATTCATCAAACTTAGCAGCGTTGAGAATATCATGAAGATTTCGTTTGAAAGTATTCAACGTGGTATGCATCATGTTGCCAACGTGATCTTTGCTTTTGATTAAATTCTTGAGCTTATCGGTATCTCTGTCTCTTAAAGCTTTACTGATATCTTGCATAAGATTGTAGGTGTTCTCAAGCTCGGGACTTAGTCTGAGTCCATCAGCTACAACTTGTTCCTGAGTCAGAGTATCCTTTAGCCTTGGTTGATGGTACGGCTTTACTTTTTCAAGATCCTCAAATGGTTTGAGATACAGTTTCCAATAATATTTAAGCAGGTTATATTCTTTGGTGCCTTTCTTGTGCTTCTTCATTTCTTGAATACGGCAAGAATTAAAAGAACGATTGAGCATTTGAACGATATGGAAACGGTCAAGAATTACTTGAGCATTAGGAAAAAGCTCCTTAGCCATGATGTCATAGTAGTAATTAAGATCCATAGTTACAGTTTTGACCTTGTTTCTTACCGTAAGAGGAAAACGTTTGAAGTAGTTGATGATATCTTTCTTAAGTCTGGTAGGCAGCACTTTAACTATTTTATGAGTATGACCATCAATAGCGATAAAGTGCAGCTGTCTGCCAACGCCTCTGAATTCATCAAAGGCTAAGTATTCTGGCAGCCAATCGGTATCTTCAACGGTAGAGTAACCGTATCGCTCCAATACGCGCTGTACAGTGTTGGTTGAGGTCGAAGTTTGTCTGGCAATGCTTTTCATGGACCAATCTTCAGTTAGAGAACCAATAATTTTACGTTTAGTGGCGTTAGAGATACAGCAGTATTTTTCTACTAATTCCGTTTCAGCCATTGAATTCATATGACAATCGCGACAAATAACTCGCTGCTTGGCTACTCTGATAAAGACAGGCAAGCTAGCATCTAAAGCAGGATAGCGCACATTAGAATATAAATGACCATTGTGGACGATATTAGTTGAGCCACAATTAAGACATTGATCTAGATGAGCTACTGCATGGTAAAACTTTGCATCGCGATTACGATACTTTCCAATTGAAATATCCAAGAATTCTAACAGTGGGTCTTTAATATTCAGAGAAAATTTAATACAATCATTGTATGAGGACATAAGCAAAACACCTTAATTTCTAAAGAGTGGTATCAAAGGATTTTATGTAGTGAGGCTTATGCCTCTTTTTTTCTACCAAAAAATCCCATTGATAGAATATCATAGAAATCTATCAACAGGATTTATCATAGAGCC